>JAUTXB010000221.1 GCA_030838245.1 Acidimicrobiaceae bacterium | reverse complement strand
AGTCCATGGGCCTGATGTCGGGCATCAACGCCCTGATCGTGGGTAACTACCTGACCACCCTGGGTCGCTCCGCCGACGAGGACCTCCAGATGTTGGCCGATCTCCGCATGCCCGTCGGCGCGCTGACCGGTGTGCTCTGAGCCGGGGCCTGCCCCAACCGCGGTGACCGACCCGCTCCACTGCACCAGTTGCGGATTGACCGTGGAACGGTGCGTGGGCTGTCGGCGCGAGCTCGACCCACCCCGGTTCTGTCCCACCTGTGGCCGGCGCCTGACGGTGATGGTCAGCCCCGGCGGTTACCGAGCACACTGTCGCGACCATGGAGAGCTGGTCGCCGGCCACTGACCGGATGCCCGTCGAGCCGAAATCCGGCTCCGCGCCTCTCACGCGTTCAGGACAGGACCTTGCGCCGGAAGTTCCGGAGGCCGATGGCCAAAAAGAGGGCGATGAACCCGACGATCACCGGATAGATCACGTAGAGGTGCATGTGGGAAGCATCAGTGAACGCGGCGCGCATGCCCTCGTTTACGTAGATGAGCGGATTGACCAGCACCACCGTCTGCAGCCAGTGGAAGCCGCCGATCTGCACCGGGGCCAGCCGGGTCCACTGGTAGTAGGTGCCCCCGAGGAAGGTGATGGGTAGGACCACGAACCCGAACATGAGCCCGATGTTCCGGGGCTCGAAGCTCGTGCCCAGGAGCAGCCCCAACGAGGTCATGGCGATACAGGCCAGGGGCACGATGGTGACGATGATCCACCAGTGGAACGAGAGATCGGGCGTCACCCCGGCGGCGTGCACCACCGAGGCGATGGGCAGCACGATGACAGCGGAAATGATCCCCTGGGCCCCGCCGGACAGCACCTTGGACATGGCGACCAGCCAGATCGGGCATGGTGCCTGCACCCGGTCCTCGATCTCGCGCGTAAACCCGAACTCCGTGGCCAGCTGCATGGCCACGGCCTGGACACCCTGGAACATGATCGAGATCCCCACCACGCCGGGGACGAGCACGGTGGCGAAGGCCGACTCTGTCCCGGCGCTTCTGCCGCCTCCGATGCCTTGTCCGATCTTGGGGAAGACGTAGAGGAACACGAAGCAGAGCAAGAAGGGCTGGACCAGGGTGCGCACGGCGAACTCGACGAAGTTCTTCTTGACCACCACCAGGTCGCGCAAGATGAGCGCCCGGAGGGCCACCCAGCTGGCCGCCGCGGCCGAGCGGGTCGGGACACGGGCCACTCGCTGATGCTGGTCGGCGAGGCCCGGGACTGCCGTCGTCGCCGTCATCCCTCCCGCAGCTCCTTTCCGGTCAGACCGATGAACACGGTCTCCAAGCTGGGCTCGGCCACCGACAGGTCGGCCACGGTGAACCCGGCCGCCTCGGTGGCGCTCACGATCCGGGGCACCAGGCGCTCACCCACTCGTACGTGGAGCTCGACGCCCCCGTCGATCGTCCGGCTGTTGGTCACCCCGGCCACGTCCCGCGTGAGCGCCTCGGCCAGCGCGGCGGGATCGCCCGAGGCCTTGAGGGTCACCACCGTGTCCGCCCCGACCCCTTGTTTGAGCCTGGCCGGGGTGTCGAGGGCCAGGACCTTGCCATGGTCCATGATGGCCACCCGGCCGCACAGCTGGTCGGCCTCTTCCATGTAGTGGGTGGTGAGCAAGATGGTCTGCCCGTTGCGGTTCAGCTCGCCCAGGATGTCCCACAGGGCCAGCCGGCTCTGGGGATCGAGCCCGGCGGTGGGCTCGTCGAGGAAGAGCACGGCGGGCCGGTGGAAGATGGACCGCGCCACCATCAGCCGCTGGGCCATACCCCCCGAGAGTGCGTAGATCGAAGCCTTGGCCCACTTGGCCAACTGGAACTTCTCGAGCAGCTCGGTGGCCGTCCGGCGCGACTCCTTGGCCCCGATGCCGAAGAGGCGTCCATGGAAGTACAGGTTCTCCCACACGTTGAGCTGGCGGTCGAGCGTGTTCTCCTGGGAGACCACGCCCAACAGCTGTTTGGCCAGGGCCGGGTGGGCCACCACGTCGATGCCGCCCACCGATGCGAACCCGGACGTGGGGATGACCCTGGTCGTGAGCACCCCGACCGTGGTCGTCTTTCCGGCGCCGTTGGGCCCGAGGAGCCCGAAGATCTCTCCCGCCTGCACCGTCAGGCTCAGCTCGTCCACGGCCCGGAAGTCGGTGCCGGCGTAGACCTTGACCAGGTCGCTGGTGCGGATGATTCCCTGCTCGAGCTCCGACGGCGCGACGCGGTCTTCGGTGCTCGTTCCGTTCACCGCAGGAGTGCCTTTGCCACGCTCCCGACTTCGTCCCGGTGACGGGCCTTGTCGGCCTCGGGGAGAAACGACGCGTCGAACGAATTGGTGACCAAGTCCACGATCTGTGGGCCCGAGAGGTTCAGGGCATGAGCGGTGGCGGCCAGGTTGTCGGCCACGTACCCGCCGAAGTAGGCCGGGTCGTCCGAGTTCACCGTGACGACCAGGCCGGCGTCGACCAGGCGCCCCAGGTTGTGCTGCTCGAGGGTGGGGAACACCCTGAGCTTCACGTTGGAGAACGGGCACACGGTCAGCGGGACCTGCTCGGCCACCAGCCGCTTCACCACATCGGCGTCCTCGAGGCAGCGGACGCCGTGGTCGATCCGCCGCACCTCGAGCAGGTCGAGGGCCTCGCTGATGTAGCTGGGAGGCCCCTCCTCACCGGCGTGGGCCACGGTCAGGAGGCCTTCGGCTCTGGCCCGGTCGAATACGGAAGCGAACTTGGAGGGCGGGTTTCCCTGCTCGCCCGAGTCGAGGCCCACGGCGATGAACACCTCTCGGAATCCCAACAGCTCCTCCAGGCTGTCCATGGCCGCCTCGGCACTGAGGTGACGCAGGAAGCACGGGATCAGGTTCGAGGTCATCCCGAAGGCGGACGCCGCCTCGTCCAGTCCGCGACGGATCCCGTTGACCACCGCGCCCAGAGGTATGGAGCGGTCGGTGTGGGTCTGCGGGTCGAAGAAGACTTCGGCGTGGCACACACCCAGGTCGGCGGCACGGCGGACATAGGCCCCCGTGAGCTCCTAGAAGTCAAACACGGTCACCAGGACGACGCAGCCAAGGTAGTAGAGATACAAGAAC
>JAUTXB010000206.1 GCA_030838245.1 Acidimicrobiaceae bacterium | reverse complement strand
AGGGGTGTGGCAAACGGCCAAGGCGGCTATCCCCACGATGATCGAACAGGGGACGGGCGGATCGATCATCCTGACCAGCTCCACCGCGGGCCGAAAGGGCCTTCCCTTCAAGGCCCACTACAGCGCGGCCAAACACGGGGTCGTCGGGTTATGCCGGGTCCTCGCTGCTGAGCTCGGCGAGTACGACATCCGGGTCAACACCATCCATCCCGCCGGCGTGGCCACCGAGATGGTCACCGACCCCCATCTGCAAGAGCTCATCAACTCCAAGCCGGAAACGCTCGGCCCCATCTTCATGAACACGCTGCCGCACATGTTCATGAAGCCCGAGCACATCGCGGGCACGGTTGCCTTCCTGGCCAGCGATGAGTCCAGGTACATGACCGGGTCCCAACTCGTCGTGGACATGGGCAACACCGCTCGCTGATCGTCGTGGCCGACACGGTCGACCGCCGGACGGACCGTCGACAGGGGCAACCGTGAGGGCCGTCCGGAACACTGAAGGCGGCGTTCGCGTGGTGGACGTCCATGAACCCTCGGGCCCGGGTGTGCTGGTCGAAGTCACATCGTCGAGCATCTGCGGCACCGATCTCGGGCTGGTCGCCGCCGGGCTCACCGGGTTCACGATTGGTCACGAGTTCGCCGGGCTCGTCGACGGTGTGCCTCACGCCGTCGATCCGTCGATCTCGTGTGGTTCGTGCGACCAGTGCCGCGACGGGGAAACCCAGCGCTGCGTCGGTCCCCACACCAACCTGGGCATCTTCGTCGACGGGGGACTGTGCGACCGCGTCATCGTGCCCGCGTCCAACCTTGTCCCCCTCCCGTCGGGGCTCTCTCTCGAGGACGCCTGCCTCGTCGAGCCCGCCGGCGTGGCCTGGCACGGTGCCCGTCGCGCCGCCATCGTTCCCGGCGAGCGGGTGGTGGTGGTGGGAGCTGGCTCGATCGGCTTGCTTGCCGTGGCCGCCGTTCGCCATCTGGGTCACGACGTGGCCCTGGTCGCTCGTCATCCCCATCAGCACCAGGCCGGTGAGCGCCTCGGAGCCGAGCGTCCCAGTGGCACCTTCGACGTCGTGCTCGAAGCCACAGGCAGCGAGTCGGGGTTGGTCACGTGCGCCGAGCTTGCTCGCCCCGGCGGACGTGTCGTCATGCTGGGCGTCTTCACCGCCGCCGCTCCGGTTCCCGGCGCGCTGACACTGGTCAAGGAGCTGTCGTGGATCGGCGCCATGGCCTACGGACGCCATCGGGGGGTGCGCGACCTGGACGAGGCGGCGGCACTGCTCGCCGCCTCACCCGGCGTTCGTGACGCCATCATCACCCATCGCTTCTCGCTCGAGGAGAGCCCCGAAGCCTTCCGCGTCGCTGGTTCTCGATCCGACGGCTCCATCAAGGTGGGCCTGTACCCGTAGGGGCGACCGTCTGGTCACGACCGCAGGGCAACACCATCGCCATCAATTTCGCCAGTTCGGCTGACGGGAAGGAAGCACATGAGTATCACCATCGACTTGTCGGGGACGAGCGCACTGGTCACCGGGGCGGGAGCGGGCATCGGGGCCGAGATCGCCCGGTGGCTGGCCCGCGCCGGGTCCTCGGTCTCGGTGGCCGACGTTCGGGCCGACCAGGCCATGGGCGTCGTCCACGCCATCGAGGGCGAGGGCGGACGGGCCCAGGCCATCGTGGCCGACTGCCGCCGGGACGAGGAGGTGGAACGCATGGTGGACGAGGCCGCGGCCGCCTACGGGGGCCTCGATATCGCCGTGAACAACATCGGCATGATGGCCGGCCGGGGACCAGGGCCGTCAACCACATTGGATGGTGCGTACTGGCGCGACATCCTCGACCAGAACCTGGTCCTCACCGCGCTCTGTGCCCGAGCGGAGGCCCGCGTCTTCCTCGATCAAGGACGTGGCGGAGTCATGATCAACGTGAGCTCCGGCGAGTCGACCCGACCGTCCCCGTTCATGACCGCCTATGCCGCGTCCAAAGCGGCCATCAACCACCTGACCCAGAGCCTGGCCGTTGAGCTCGGCCCCTCGGGTATCCGGGTGGTGGCCGTGGCTCCGGGGACCACGTTGACCGAGACGGTACGCGAGGGGCTCACCGACGACCTGGTCGAGGCCACCGTGGCCTCCACCCCGCTGCAGCGGATGACCGAGCCCGACGAGCTGGCTCGCCTGACCGTCTTTTTGGCATCGGACCTTGCCCGTTGCATCACCGGCCAGCTGATCTTGGCCGATGCCGGTGCCCATCTCTCGCGCACCCGACCATCCGCCATCGGGCGCCCGTGACACCAGCCGGCGGATCGGGACCGGTCGACGCCCACGTACACGTGGCCAGCGATGACGAGGCCCGCTTTCCGCGGCATCCGACCGGCCTGGCCAGCGACTGGTGGAAACGGGGCGGCTACGACGTCGATGCCGTGCTCGGCACGTTGGCCGGCGCCAGGGTCGCCCAGATGGTGGTCGTCCAAGCCGCCGGCGCCTACGACAACGACAACCGGTACGTGGTGAAGGTGGCCATGGACCATCCCGAGTCGGTCCGGGCAGTCGTGGTCGTGGACCCCGACGAACCCGGAGCCGCCGGGGTGGTCACCGATCTGGCCGCCCGCCCGGGCGTCGCCGGGGTGCGGTACATGGCCGTCCGACCCACCGCCGCGTGGGTGGGAACGGAACGAGCAGACCGAGCATTCGCGTCGGCCGGCCGGGCTGGTCTGACCGTGGTCCTCACCGTCTCCTCCATCCAGATTCCCGCCCTCCGGCCGGTCATGGACCGGTTCCCCGAGGTGCCGATCGTCCTCGACCACTGTGCCTTTCCCACCTTGAAGGGGTCGGTGATCAGGCGAGACGATCCCCTACTGGGGCTCATCGATCTGCCCCAGGTGGCCGTCAAGGTCACGTCGCACAATCTGGCTCCGCTGGCCCAAGCGGGTGGTGGCCGTTCTCTGGTAGAGCAGTTGGCCGGGTGTTTCGGGACCGCGCGGATCCTCTGGGGGTCCGACTATCCCCAGACGGCCCACGACACCTATGCCGGTTTGGTCGATCTGGCCCGCACGGCCCTTGCCGGACTCAGCCCGGCCGAGCAGTCCGCCGTGCTCGGGGACAACACCCGGCGACTCTTCGGGTTCGCCGACCGGGACGGCGGTCCCAACGGTCCCTACGGAGGGCCTTGACGCATGCTGTGCCCGGTTCTGCCTGCTCCTGCCTGATTCGATCCCCTCGCTGTCTACATGGTGTAGGGTAAGCGTCAGATGATGAAGGGCGCGAGGATGGGCCGGTACGGCATCCTCACTGGCTGGGGGCAACCATGACAACAACCGGGGCGGCACAGGACCAGCTCTTGATCGAGGTGGGCGACGAATCTCCCGAGCGGCTCTACGAGCTGTTCGAGGCGAACGGCTGGGGCGACGGGCTCCCGCTGGTGGCCCCGACGACCGCGCGGGTCGACGCCATGCTCGAGCATGCGGTGGGCAATCCTGACGAGGTGCTCGCCACCTTGGCCCCGCGGTTCGGTCGTCTAACTCGCCGCGTGGTGGCCATCAACGCGGTGCTGGCCGGCTGTCCTCCTGAAGTGTTCCCGGTCGTGCTGACGGCGGCGTTAGCCCTCTCGCGGCCCGAAGCCAACCTGCGCGGCGTGAACGCCACTACCCACCCGGTTTCTTTCATGACGGTCGTACACGGTGACATCGTACGGACCGCCGGGTTCAACGCCGGGGTCGGGGCTTTCGGCCCGGGCAACCGGGCCAACGCCACCGTGGGCCGGGCCATCCGGCTGTTGATGCTCCACGTGGCCGGGGCCCGTCCCGGTTTCGGCGACGCCGCCACCCAGGGGCAACCGTCCAAGTACACCTACTGTGCCGCCGAGAACGCCGACGAGAGCCCGTGGCCGAGCTATCCGGCCAGCATCGGGGTCGACGCGGCCAGTGCGGTGACCGTGCACTGCGGGGAGAACCCGCACAACGTCCACGACATGGAGGCCGAGGGCGACCCGGTCACCATCCTGGGCAAGTACGCCTCGGCCATGACGTCGCTCGGTATGAACAATGCCTGCATGCCCTTCGCCGAGTTCTTCGTGGCCTTCGGCCCCGAGCATGCCCAGAGCCTGGCCAAGGTCGGACTCGACCGCGACGGCATCGCGTCGTACCTGCACGAGCACGCCGCCCTGCCCCTCCGCGAGTTCCACCGTCACTTCAAAGGGTACGGGCGTACCACCTGGCAGGAGCTCTCGGACGAGGACGAGCTGAGCGGGATGACCACTGACGGAGGAAAGATACGCATCATGGTGATCGGCGGCCCGGGCAAGCACGGCTCGGTCATCCCGTCATGGGGCATGACCAGGAGCGTGACCCTTCCCCTCACGGCGTGATGGCAGGCCGACCCCAAGTACCTCGAGACCGGGCCCAAGGTCCAATGACCCAAAACCCAATGACCTCAATACCAAATGACCCGATGACACCAATGACCACGACCAGACGACACGAGGAGACCCGATGACCCTCACCACCACTCCCACCCTGATCTATCGGCCCGACGGCGAGCCAGGCTCCGAAGCGCTCTCGATCACCCCCGGCCCGATCTCGCTGGCCGGGATCCGCATCGGGGTCATGGAGAACGCCAAGCCCAACTCCGATGTGGTCATGGGCCGGGCCGCCGAGGTCCTGGCCGCCCGGGTGGGTGGGACGGTTACCGTGCTCACTGGGAAGCGCCTACCCAACAGCGCCGAGTTCGACAACGCCAAGGGCGACGAGATGGGGATCTCCGAGGGCGTCCTCCAGTTGTTGAAGGAGAAGGCCGATGTCGTGATCACCGGCGTGGCCGACTGCGGGAGCTGTAGTGCCTACACCGCATATGACACCATCGAGCTCGAACGCAACGGAATACCGACCATCCTCACCACGACCACCCGCTTCGAACAGATCGCCCGCACGCTGGTCACCGACTTCGGGTTGCCGTCGGCTCGAACGCTGGTCCTACCCCACCCGATCGGGGGCACCGATCACGAGCGTCTGTTCGAGTGGGGCGAGCAGGCCGTCGACGAGCTCATCACCCAATTCGGGCGTCAGGTCTGAACGTGGCGGCCCGGATCGGGCTGACCAGGAGCGATGTCTTGGACGCGGCTGCGGTCATCGTCGACGAGCAGGGGACCGAGGCGCTCACGCTGTCCCGGTTGGCCGAGCACTTGGGGGTGCGGAGCCAGTCGCTCTACGCCCACGTCGACGGGCTGGCCGGCCTCAGGCGGGATCTCATCCTCTATGCCTTGAACCTGCAAGCCGTCCGCCTTCGCCGGTCGGTCATGGCCACGTCGGGGAGGGACGCCCTGATGGCGCTGATGAACGAGCTCGTCGTCGTCAATCGGGAGCACCCCGGACTGGCCCGGCTCACCTCGTGGAGCCAACCCGATCCGACCGATGTGGAAATGTTCGACGCGCTGGTCGAGGTGAGCGAGCCCTTCACCATCCTCCTGGCCAGTTACGGGCTGGCTGGGGACGACCTGGCCCACTGGCGCCGGATCATCTGGACGTCGTTGCAGGGGTTCCTGTCTCTGGAAGCGGCAGACATGATGAACCTGCCGGCCGACCCCGATCAGAGCGTGCACCTGTTGATGGGACTCATCGCCGACGGCCTCGATCGGGTACGCATTGCCGAAGGGGTGGCTGAGGCCTGACCGACTCGCCGCGCCCCGTG
>JAUTXB010000202.1 GCA_030838245.1 Acidimicrobiaceae bacterium | reverse complement strand
CCCAAGATGTGCCTGGCCTCATCGATCAGCGCGGAGTCGGCCGGGGTCCAGGGCACGGCGTCGAACGACTCCGACCGTGCTCGGAAGAGGAGGCCCTCCTCGGCCGACGACAGGCTCCCGCGGGCGGCGGCACGGATGAGGGCGCGGGCGCCGAAGAGATCGTGGAGCAGCTCGTGGGGCGAAAGGCGAGGCCACATCCGGTCGAGGGCCCGGGCCAGCTCGGGCACGCGCCGGACCTTGCGCGAAAAGTCCTCGAGGTCGAACTCGTCGTCGGCCAGCTCTGAAGGGTCCTCGTAGCCGGGGAAGGCGGCAATGGTGCCCGAGTAGCCCGTGCTCAGGGTCTGTTGGGTCCTGCGGGCGCGGTCGGCCAGCACGCCGACGACCCCTTGTTCCACCACCCGCCGCCTGGCGTTGTGGCCGCCGGGGCGACGCCGGGCCATGGCCACGATCTCTTTGGTGTCGGCGGCGGTGAGCCGCAAGAGCAGGGCGCCGTAGGGAATGGTCACATCCTCGGCCAGCGAGCGCTGCCGGGTCCGAACGGCACGCCCGATGACCTTGGCCATCCGGATATCACCCTTCAACCGGGCCACGTCCTCGGGCTCCGAGTCCCGGGCCCGGACCTCGGACACCAGGCCGGAAACTGTCGACAGGGTCACACCCGTCTCGCCCAGCGACGGCAGTACCTGTTCGATGTACCGGAGGAACAAGGGATTCGGCCCGACGACCAGGACACCCTGTCGCTCCAGGGGAAAGCGGTGGGTATAGAGGAGGTAGGCAGCCCGGTGCAGGGCCACGGCCGTCTTGCCGGTGCCGGGCCCCCCCTGGACCACCATGACGCCGGGCAACGGGGACCGGATGATCTCGTCCTGCTCGCGCTGGATGGTCGAGACGATGTCTTGCATCTGGCCCGAACGGGCCCGATCGAGGGCGGCCAGGAGGGCTCCAGGACCACCGAGGGTCCCGTCCCCCAGGATCAACTCGCCCGAGCCGTCGCCATCGGCCGTCCCTTCGGCCGTCCCGGCCAGCGACCCGTTGGTACCGGCGCCGCCCGCTGCCCCGGCCCGGCCACTGGCGAACCACTCGTCCTCCACGCCCACCACCGATCGGCCGTCGAGGGCCAGATGGCGGCGGAGCACCAAGCCCTGTGGGTCACGTCCGGTAGCGCGGTAGAAGGGCTCGGCTACCGGAGCGCGCCAATCGACGACCAGCGGCTCGTGGTCGGCGCTGTGCACCGCCAGCCGGCCGATGTGGAACATCTCGGTCATCAGCCCGTCGGCGGCAGCCCCGTCGTGCTGGGTCCCATCGTGGACCGTCTCGTTGGGCTGGATGTCGTTGGACTGGATGTCGTTGGACTGGGTGTCGATGGGCGGGGTCTCGCCGTGCTCAGCCCCGTTGGCCGGAGCCGAGCCGTTCGGCTCGCCCACCACCCGGTCGATCCGCCCGAAGGTGAGCGCCTGATCGCCGATGTCGAGCTGCTCCAGGCGGGCCAGGCTGGTGCGGACGATCACGTCCCGCTCGGTGCGGGACTGGAAGGTCCCGCCTTTGCCCAGGTCGAGAACCCCTTCGAGCATGCGGTTGGCGTCCGACCGCATGGCGTCGAGGCGCGCGTAGGCCAGATCCACGAACTCCTGCTCTGCCTGCAGTTCGCGCTCGACCCCCATCGGCACCTCCTTTTTGACTCCCCGTACCGGCTTCGGGGAACTTACGATTCTACGCCCTGGGTGGGGCATCCCGTCCAAGTGCGCCCAGTGACGGCTGGTCGCCGACTCGGCTGGAGCACAGGCCCGGCGGTAGCGTCGGGGGGTGCCCGCTCCAGCCCACGTCAACTACGACGACTCGCCGTTCATACGGGCATGCCGGCGGCAGCCGACGCCGCAGGTGCCGGTGTGGTTCATGCGCCAGGCCGGACGGTCCCTCCCCGAGTACCTGGCTGCCCGGGGCCAAGGAAGCATCCTCGAGGCCATTTCTCGGCCCGAGCTGGTGGCCGAGCTGACCCTCCAGCCCGTCCGGCGCTACGGCACCGACGCCGCCATCTTCTTCTCCGACATCGTCGTCCCCATCGCGGCCATCGGCTTCGGCGTGGACGTCGCCCCCGGTGTGGGCCCGGTGGTGGACCGACCGTTCCGCTCGGCGACCGATCTGGAGCGGCTGCGACCGCTCGAGCCGGAGACCGACACCCCTTATGTGGCCGAAGCGGTCGGCATCCTGGCCGGTGAGCTGACCGTGCCGCTGATCGGCTTCGCCGGCGGTCCGTTCACCGTCGGCAGCTACCTGGTGGAGGGCGGACCCTCCAAGAACTTCACCAGGATCAAGGCCCTGATGCACACCGACCCGAAGCTCTGGCACCGCCTGGTCGAACGACTGACCGATCTGGCCGTCGCCTCGTTGCGCTCACAGCTGGACGCCGGGGCCTCGGCCGTCCAGGTCTTCGACAGTTGGGCGGGCATCCTTACCCCCCGTGACTATGAGGAGCTCGTCCTCCCCGCCACCCGGCGGCTCTTCGCCGAGCTGGCCCAGTCCCATCCTGGCGTGCCCACCATTCTGTTCGGCGTGGGCACCGGCGAGCTCCTCCCGTTGATGGCTCTGGCCGGCTCGACGGTCATCGGTGTCGACTGGCGGGTACCGCTCGACGCCGCCCGACGCCGGATCGGTCCCCACCTGGCCGTCCAGGGCAACCTGGATCCGGTCCTGTGCCTGGCGCCGTGGGACGTGGTGGCCGACGAGGCCCGAGACGTGCTCAGCCGGGCCGGTGCCGACCCCGGGCACGTGTTCAATCTCGGTCACGGCGTGCTCCCCGAGACCGATCCGGGCATCCTCGAGCAACTGGTCGAGCTGGTGCACCGCGAGGGTCGGGCCGGTGTCCAGGTCAGTAGCGGGGGCGGCGCCAGGAGCGGCCTCGAGGGAGAGGGTTGATGCCGGAACGGCCGACCGGTGTGTTGGTCATGGCCCACGGCACGCCGGCCACGCCGGAGGAGATTGAGTCCTTCTACACCTCGATCCGAAGGGGTCGGCCACCCACGCCCGAGCTCCTGGCCGAACTGGTCGGACGGTACGAGGCGATCGGCGGCACTTCGCCCTTGCGCCAGCACACCCGTGCACAGGTCGATGGCCTGGCCGCCGCACTCGACGCCGCCGCGCCGGGCGGCTTCGTGGTCCGGTACGGATCGAAGCACACCGCGCCCACCATCGAGGACGGCGTGGCCGAGCTGGCTCGCGCCGGCGTGACCCGGGCCGTGGGGATCGCCCTCACCCCGCACCAGTCGTCGGCGGGCACCGGTCAGTACCTGGAGCGGGCAGCCCGGGCTTCATCATCGATGGACCCCCCCATCGAGCTCGTCCCCGTGGCCAGTTGGTTCCGGGCCCCCGGCTTCGCCCAGATCCTTGCCGACCGGGTACAGGCCGGGCTGGCGTCCCTGTCCCGGCGCGACCGCACCGATTGCGTGGTCGTCTTCACCGCCCACAGCGTGCCGACCGCGGCGGTCAACGAGGACGATCCCTATCGGGACGAGGTCGAGGAGTCAGCGGCGATGATCGCCGCCCTGGCCGGCCTGGAGCACTGGCGGGTGGCATGGCAGAGTGCGGGCCGGACGGCCGACGAGTGGCTCGGCCCGAACCTGCTCGACGAGATCCGCTCGATCGCCGCGGAGGGAGCACCGGCCGTGCTGGTCTGCCCGGTGGGATTCGTGTCGGACCACATGGAGGTCCTCTTCGATCTCGACATCGAGGCGGCGGCGGTCGCCCAATCGGTCGGCGTCTCCTTCGCCCGCACGGCGTCGTTGAACGACGACCCTCGCTTTGTAGCCGTGCTGGCCGACGCGGTGCGTGTCGCGGCCGGTAGTGGAAGCGGGGACGCGTGCCTCGGGAATCCCGGCCGTGAGCCCTGACCGGCGGCCGGTCATCGCCGTGGTCGGCGGGGGCATCGCCGGACTGGCGGCGGCATGGGAACTGGTCACCGGTCGGGACTCCCCGGTCGGCACCGACTCCCCGTCGGTCATCATCCTCGAAGCCGACGACCGGGTCGGGGGCAAGCTGCAGCGGACCACCTTTGCCGGGCGCACGGTCGATCTGGCTCCCGACGCCTTCCTCGCTCGGCGACCGGAGGCAACCGAGCTGTGCGAGGAGCTGGGCATCACCGACGAGCTGGTCCCCGTGGGGGCCAGCGGGGCAGCCGTCTTCGCTCGAGGCCGGCTCCGGACACTCCCTTCGGGATTGAACCTCGGCGTGCCCACTCGCTGGTGGCCGCTGGCCCGCGCCGGAATCCTCAGCTGGTCCCAGTTGGTCGGTGTCGGTCGGGACCTGGTGCGACCCAGGCGCCCCGAGCCGGTGCCCGGCGACCGGGCCGTGGGCGACATCGTGGCCGAACGGCTGGGGCGAGCGGTTGTCGAGCGCCTGGTCGACCCGTTGGTCGGCGGCATCAATGCCGGAGGGGTGGACCGCCTCAGCGCGGCGGCGACCTTCCCCATGCTGGTTACCGCTTCCCAGCAGCCCGGAAGCCTGATGCGCAATCTGCGGCCGGCGTCGACCAGCCGGGCCCACGCCACCGAGGCGACCGAACCGACCGGCGTCGCCTCCGGACCGGTCTTTTGGTCCCTCAAAGAGGGAACGGCGAGTCTGGCCGATCGGCTGGTGGACCGGTTGTCGAGCTGGAACGTCGAGGTGCGGACGGGAACGAGGGTGGACGGGCTGAGACGGGAGGGTGATCAGTGGCATCTGGCCCTGTCCGGGCCCGGCGACCAGTGCCTGTCGGTGGACGGCGTCGTCGTGGCTATCCCGGCGCCGGGCGCGGGGGCACTGCTGGCACCACATGCCGCAGTGGCGGCTGAACTGTTGTCGACCATTGGGTACGCATCGGTGGCCGTCATCACGCTGGCCTTCCCGCGAGCGGCCCTGCCCGGCCCGTTGGAGGGGACCGGCTTTTTGGTTCCGCGCAGCACCACCATCGACGGCCGGGCAGCCCTGATGACCGGTTGCACATATCTCTCGGAGAAATGGCCGCACCTCGACCGACCGGACGACGTACTCGTGCGGGTATCCGTCGGTCGGTTCGGCGACCGACGGCCGGACCGGCTCAGTGACGACGCCCTTCGCGCCGCCGTCGTGGCCGAGCTCGGGTCGGTGCTCCACATTTCCGCCCCTCCTACCGAGTGGGGGGTCACCCGCTGGCCCCGTGCGTTCCCCCAGTACGGCGTGGGCCATCTGATCAAGGTGGCCATGATCGAAGGGGACGTCGCCACCGCGGGCTCGGTGGCCGTGGCCGGAGCCCACATGCACGGTGTGGGCATCCCTGCTTGCATCGGATCGGGACGCACCGCCGCTCGCGCCGTTCTCAGCGCCCTGGGCTCCCCTGACCGCCGCGGCTCCATTCGGTGACCACACCCACGTCGGGCCGCCTCGGCGGCCCGGCATCCGACCCCCAGCCGCCATCCGGACAGCCCGGTGCGTCAGGGCCGGCGCAGCCAGAACAGCCCGGTGCGTCAGGGCCGGCGCAGCCAGAACGGTCCCTGGCCACCGGGAGCCAGGAACAGCCGGGACCGCTGGGGGCCCGGGAGCGGTCGGGATCTCTGGAGGACGAAGAGGAGCGGCCGGGACCACCCCAGGGCAAGGAGCGGCCGAGACCGCGCCGCGGTGGCGTGACGGTGCCGTCGATCCTGGCCGGGCTCGGGCTGGCCCTGTCCCTCCCTCCGTGGGGGTTCTGGGTCCTGGCCTTTCCCGCTGCCGGACTCCTCTGGTGGCGCCTGGGTGGCCTCTCGCCCCGAGCCCGCCTGTGGTCCGGCTGGCTGGCCGGGCTCGGGTGTTTCGTGCCGGGACTCATGTGGGCTCGTTCGTTCACCGTCGCGGGCGCAATCGCGCTCATCGTGATCGAGGCGCTGTTTCCCGCCGTGGCCTGTCTGGTCGTGCCCTCCCGGACCACCGGGGCACGGGCTCTGGCCTTCCCGGCGGCCATGACCCTGGCTGAGGCGGCCCGCATGTCATGGCCATTCGGCGGTCTTCCCATCGGTGGCGTCTTCCTGGGCCAGGCCGGAGGACCCGTCGTCGGCATGGCCCGATTGGGAGGACCCCTCCTCCTCACGGCCGCCGTCTTCACCGGAGGCGTGGCCGTCGCCTTGCTGTCCCAAGCCGCGCTCATGGCCGTGAGGCGGACGAAGGGGCTCCGGAACTTCGCGGCGGTGGGGTCCATTGCCCTGATCGCGGTAGTGCTCGTCACCATCGTCGCCGACCACGCCTCCGATGGCGGCGCACCTCGCGGCACGGTGACCGCCGCAGCTGTGCAAGGGGGCGGGGTCCGGGGCTTCCGGAAATCCCAGGTCGATCCGTCCGTCGTCCTCGCTGCCCAAAGAGCGGCCACCGCTCGCCTGCAACAGCTCGACAACGGCGACGCGCCCCAACTCGTCTTGTGGCCCGAGGACGTCGTCTCATTGTCCTCGCCCCTCGACGGGTCATCCATGGAGGGCTCACTGAGCAAGCTGGCCCGCACGCTGCACACCACCTTGGTGGTCGGGGTCACCGAGAACGTGTCGTCCACCACCTTCCGCAACGAGGTGGTGGCCTGGGGGCCGAACGGCGACCTGGTGTCTCGATTCGAGAAGGTCCACCGGGTCCCCTTCGGTGAATACGTTCCCTACCGAGGGTTCTTCCAGCATGTGGCCGACCTGTCCTCGGTCCCCCTCGACGCCATCCCGGGCACGGGAACGGGCCTCCTGCCAACGCCCGCCGCCCCCCTGGGCGCCTTGGTGTCGTACGAGGTCTTCTATGCCGACCGCGGGCGATCCTCGGTCCGCGCCGGAGCCCAGCTGCTCATCGTCCCGACCAACACCTCGTCGTACTCCACAGACCAGGTGCCCAGCCAGGAGATCGCCGCCTCCGAGGTCCAGGCGGTGGAACAAGGCCGCGACCTGCTCCAAGCGGCGCCCACAGGGTTCAGCGCCGTTATCGACCACCGGGGGCGGCTGCTCAGCCGTTCCACCCTCGGGAAGCTACAGGTGATCACCGCCACCCTCGACCGGCGGACCGGAGAGACGCTGTTCGTCCGCTACGGCGACACGCCGATCATGGTCCTGGCCGGGTTGGCGTGGGTCGGCGGCTGGCTCCTGTTCCACCGGGCATGCCGTCGGAAGGCTCCGATCACCACTCGGTAAGCACCGTGGGCCTCACGCGTGTCTGGTGCGGTATCGTTCTGCAACGTTTTTTTGCCCCGGCGAGGGGAACCGGTGTTAACCGGAACGATGACGGCTCCTCCGCACTCGGCGGGCCAACCAAGTGCGAGACACGCTCCAACTGCGAGGTTGACCCGGGTTGATCGTTACCTAAATCATGCAAACACGCCCGGATCAAATCGGCTCGGCCGACGGCAACGTGACGGGTCCCCCGTTTCCTGCTGAACCGAACACGCGGATCGCCCGGCGCGCCCGGCAGAACCGAACGAAGCGGCGACGGTGGATGGTCGGGGCGGCACTCGTGGTCGTCGCGGTAATCGCCGTCACCGTCGGGATGACGTCGAACGGAGCCTCACCGAAACAGGCCGCCTTGCCTCCGCCCGCTTCAGCCAGTGCTCCGGCCACCATCTTTTCTCAAGATCAACTGATCTCGGATCCAGCAGTGATGGTGGACGGCGGCCGTGATTACCTCTACGCCACCGGCGGTGGCCCCTTCCTCACGCCGCACGTGCCATTGCGAGTGCTGAATGGCACGACGACCCTCGCTCAGCCCACCGACGTGATGCCGACGCTCCCCACCTGGTCCTGGGGCTGGATATGGGCACCCGACGTCTTCAAGGTCGGCAACCAATACGTCATGTGGTTTACGACGCGAGATGTCAACCGAACAAACCCCGACGGCGTGGATTCCCAGTGCATCGGCAACGCCACTTCGGCTAGCCCGCTGGGTCCCTTCGTCCCGGGTCCCGCCCCGGTGATCTGTCAGCAGTGGGGCAGCATCGACCCCCGATCCTTCACCGACGCCAACGGATCTCGTTGGCTGCTGTGGAAGGCCGACACCAATGCCGACAAGTCCAAAGTGCTGCCCACGAAGATCTGGGCGCAGCGGCTCGGTCCCGACGGCACCACAGTGGTCGGCGCTCCCGTCGCGATCGCCGTGGCCTCGCAGGCGTGGGAACAGAATTTGATCGAAGCCCCCGACATGGTCCTGTCGGGCGGGAAGTACTACTTGTTCTTCTCCGGAAATGCGAGCGATGTGCCTCAAGCCGGGATCTCCTACCAGCAGTGCAAGGGTGTGCAAGGTCCTTGTACCGATGCCAGGACGACGCCCCTGGTGGCTTCGAACGCCCAGGGGCAGGGTCCAAGCGAGGAGGCGCTCTTTACCCAGAACGGGGTCACCTGGCTCATGTACACCCCGACTGCCGTCTACAAGCCGTTCCAGTTCCCCTATCTCGCCATCGCTCGGGTGGCCTTCGGCCCCAAGGGCCCCTACCTGGCGCAATTCGATGGAAAGTCTCCGGGCCGTTAGTTGGACCTTGGTTCGCCTCCGAAGAGGGCGGTTCGGCGAAGCAATAAGCCCGGTCAGACCAATTGCTCTTTAGTCGTAGTAGCCGGAGTGGATGTAGACGCAGGGAATCCCCTCGGCGTGGAACATGGCGAAGTTGTTGGGATCGTCCTCGAACGCCAATCGGAGGTCGAATCCGTACTCCCGCAACTCGTCGACAGCGTCACGTTTGAACATCGTCACCTGGGCGTAG
>JAUTXB010000191.1 GCA_030838245.1 Acidimicrobiaceae bacterium | reverse complement strand
TGCCTACCCATCTCGGTGTCTCGGACGCACCAAGCGTGTTCACCGAGATCAAGGGCCACTACCGCGTGGTCAAAGAGGTCGACGGGGTCGCGCTCTACCAGAAGATCGGCACCTGATACCAGACTGGTAGCAGAAGACGGCGCTTGACACCAGAGGACCGGCAGCTGACCCGTCGCCCGGCAGCTGACCCGCGCCATCGAAGGGAACCTGACTCCGATGCCACAGCGAGGTTGCTGGAGAGGTTGCTAGCGTACCGACGCATGCTTCCGGACGTAGACCTTCTGCTCGAGTATCCATACACTCGCACGACGGGTCCCGTGCTCGGCCAGTTCCTGACCGGTCTACGGGACGGGCACCTGTTGGGCATCCGACACGGGGACCACGTGCTGTGCCCGCCGCTCGAGTACGACCCCGAGACGGGCAAGAACATCGACCCCGTGATGGTCGATGTGGCTACCGAGGGTACGGTCACCTCGTGGACGTGGGTGGCCGACCCCACTTCCACCCATCCGTTCGATCATCCCTTTGCCTTCGCCCTCGTGCTCTTGGACGGCACCGAGCACGCCATGGCCCACGCCGTTGACGCCGGGTCCATCGACGACATGTCCACGGGTATGCGGGTGGCCGTCCAGTTCCATGAGGAACGGACGGGCTCGATCACCGACTTTCATTTCGTTCCTCTGGACCGCGCTCATGGTGTTGCCATCGTCGAAGGGCCGGAGCCGGTGACCGACATCGTCCATCTCATCTCGTTGAATTATCACGAGCCGCTCCACGCCCACCGGGCCCGCTTCGCCCAGGGCCTGCTCGACGGTCACTTCATCGGCCAGCGCTCGCCGGCGTCGGGCAAGGTCTACGTTCCCGGCCGGGGATACGACCCGCTCGAGCGGGTCGAGATGACCGAGGACGACGAACTCATCGTGGCCGACCGGGGAACGGTGACCTCGTTCACGGTCATCACCCCCGTTGACTACTACGGACAAAAGGAGACCAAGCCCTACATCCGGGCATCGATCCTCTTGGACAACAGTGACTCGCCTCTCATCAGCGTGGACATCCGCAACCTGGAAGAAGAGGACATACGAGTCGGGCTGCGCCTGCAGGCAGTGTGGCGACCGGCGGGGGAGCGTGATTTGACCGACATCGACAACCGGTCGGTTCCCCTCGAGGGCGTCATCGAGCGATGGGATCCGACCGGCGAGCCAGATGCCGACGCCGACAAACTTCGGGAGTTCACCCAGTGACCGATCATTCCCGCGACGTAGCCATCGTGGCTGTCTCGCAAACACCCGCCTACGAAGCATTCGCCGGGCCTGAGCCCGTGCTCATCATGCGCTGCGTCAACGACCTCCTGTCCCAGACGGGACTCGAGCGCCATGACATCGACTTCACCCTGGCCGGGAGTTGCGACTACCTCTCTGGCGCGCCGTTCGCCTTCGTCATGAACATCGACGGCGTCGGGGCGTGGCCGCCGGTGTACGAGAGCCACGTGGAGATGGACGGCGCCTGGGCGCTGTTCGAGGCGTGGCTCCGGTTGCAACTCGGGGATATCGACGTGGCCCTGGTCATTGGCTCGGGTCGATCCTCGCCGGGCAACAACCGGGAGATCTTCGCCCTCCAAGGCGACCCCTACCTGGCTGCGCCCCTCGGGCTCGACCCGGTTTCCCTGGCCGGCATGCAGGCCCGGGCCCTGCTCGACGCCAACATCGCCACTGAGGCCGACTTCGCCGCCGTGGTCGAGCGGAGCTGGGCGTCAGCCGCCGACAATCCCAACGCCATGGTCCGGCGGTCAGATACCGCCGACCAGTTGCTCGACCAGCCGTACTACGCCGCTCCCCTTCGGGCCCACGACGTGGCGCCAGTGGCCGACGGCGCTGCCGCCCTACTCATGGTGGCCGGCGACCGTGCCCGCGAGCTGTGCGAGCGACCGGTGTGGATACAGGGGATCGAGCACCGCATCGAGTCGCACCACCCCGGGCTCCGAGACCTGACCGACTCGCCGTCGACTCGATCGGCAGCAGAAAAGGTCGGCGCGGCCGGGACACTCGATGTGGCCGAGCTCATGGTCACCCACAGCCATGAGGAGATCATCATGCGCCGAGCGCTCGGATTGAAAGACGACACCGTGGTGAACCCGTCCGGTGGCCCGCTCGGGGGACACCCGGTGATGGCCACCGGCCTGGTCCGGGTGATCGAGGTGGCGGGCAGGATTGCCGATGGCTCGGCCCAGCGAGGCCTGGCCCATGCGTCGAGCGGCGCATGCCTACAACAGAACTTGATCTGTGTCCTCCAGGGAGATGACTGATGGCGCGCCCGTGTGCAGTGATCGGTACCGGTCAGACCGACTACCGGAAGAAGCTCGACCTCTCCCTCGACGGCTTGGTCCGGTGGGCCGCCATCGAGGCGCTCGAAGACGCGGGCATGACCTTTGCCGACGTCGACGCCATCGTCATCGGTAAGGCTCCAGACGCCCTCGAGGGCGTGGTCATGCCCGAGCTGTCCCTGGCCGATGCGTTGGGTGCGGTGGGCAAGCCCATCCACCGGGTCCACACGGCCGGCTCGGTGGGGGCGGCCACCGCCATTACCGGGACCACCATGGTCGAGTCCGGTCGCTATGACCGGGTCCTGGTCGTCTGTTACGAGAAGCAGTCCGAGGGCAACGCAACCTGGGCGCTGTCGGGCGGGAAGTCCGGCGGCCAGGGAGCCGGTGGCACGTTCGCTCCTTGGATCCGCAGCTACATCGAGCGCTCCGGGGCACCTGAGGACATCGGCTGGAAGGTGGCGGTGAAGGATCGGCGCAACGCCCTCCGAAACCCCCATGCCCATTTGCGGATCCAGGACATCTCCATCGAGAAGGTGCGGGACTCCCCGATGCTGTGGGACCCCCTCCGTTTCCTCGAGTCCTGTCCCTCCTCCGATGGTGCCGCGGCTGTGGTCCTGGCCAGCGAGGACGTGGCCCGGAAGAGCCCGGGGAAGCCGGCATGGGTCATCGCCCACGCCAAGCGCACCGAGTTCGGGCAGTTTCCCGGTCGCGACGCCGTCCGCCCCCAGGCCGGAGTGGACTGCGCCACCGTGCTCTACAAGGAGGCCGGCATCACCAATCCTCGCGGCCAGATCGACTGCGCCGAGATCTACGTGCCCTTCTCCTGGTACGAGCCCATGTGGCTCGAAGGCCTGCTGATCACGCCGGTCAACGAGGGCTGGCACATGACCGACAACGGGGACACCGAGATCACCGGGTCCTTCCCGGTGAACGCGTCAGGAGGCGTCCTGTCGTCCAATCCGATCGGTGCGTCGGGCCTCATCCGATGCCTGGAGGCGGCCGATCAAGTGCGCGAGCGGGCCGGGGACCATCAAGTCGACGGGGCCCGGGTGGCGCTCGGCCATGCCTACGGCGGTGCCGCCCAGTACTTCGCCATGTGGATCGTCAGCTCCGATCTGCAGCCCGCGTACCGGTGACGGCCGAACCGGCGGTCCTCGTCGAGCAGAGCGGTCACGTCGTGACCGTCACCTTGAATCGCCCGGCCAAGCGAAACGCCTTCAACGCCGAGGTCCTGTGCCGGCTGTCCGATGCCTGGGATCGCATCGACGGGGACGAGAACGTCCGCGTGGCCATCCTCACCGGAGCGGGCGGTGGCTTTTCGGCCGGAGCCGACCTCGATCGGCTGGTCGGAGCCATGGCCCGGGGCGAGCCGCCGGCCGACGAGTTCGAGGAACGGATCAGGGCAGACGGGTCGATCATCTTCAAGGGGTTTCTGAAGCAGTACCGCACGAAGAAGCCGCTCCTGGCTGCGGTCGAGGGGTACTGCTACGCCGGCGGGACCGAGATCCTCCAAGCCACCGACATCCGGGTGGCGGGGGAGAGCGCCAAGATCGCCATCTCGGAGGTGCAGCGCGGCCTGTTCCCCATGTCGGCGTCCACCATCCGGCTACCTCGCCAGATTCCCTGGACCGAGGCGATGGAGATCCTCTTGGTGGGTGAGCCGGTCACCGCGACCAAGGCTAAGGAGATCGGCCTGATCGGCCACGTGGTGCCCGATGGAGAGGCACTGGCCAAGGCGCGCACCATCGCCGAGAAGATCTCGGCCAACGGGCCCCTCGCCGTCCAGGCCATCAAGGCAGCCGTCCTCGCCGCCGACGGGCTCCCCGAGGGCGAAGCTTTCGGCCCGGAGATGGCGATCGGGATGCCGGTGATGAGCAGTCATGACGCCCGGGAAGGGCCCCGAGCGTTCCTGGAGAAGCGCAGTCCCAATTTCGAAGGGCGGTAACCAGTGGTCCTTGCGGCGGCGGCAGTCCTCCCGGCGGTCCCCCTGGGGGAACGGTGAAGTTCGGGATCTTCTACGAGCATCAGCTGCCCCGCCCTTGGGACGAGGACGCCGAGCATCGGCTGCTCACCGATGCCCTCGAGCAGATTGAACTGGCTGACCGGCTCGGGATCGACTTCATGTGGGAGGTCGAGCACCACTTCCTCGAGGAGTACTCCCACTCCAGTGCGCCCGAGGTGTTCTTGGGAGCGGCCAGCCAGCGGACGAGCCGGATCCGGCTGGGTCACGGGATTGTCCAGCTGCCCCAGGGTTTCAACCACTCGGCTCGAGTGGCCGAACGGGTGGCCACCCTCGATCTCGTCTCCGACGGGCGGGTGGAGTTCGGGACCGGGGAGTCCTCTTCCACCGCTGAGCTGGATGGATTCAACGTCGATCGGGCGACCAAGCGAGAGCAGTGGTCCGAAGCGCTCGATGTGGTCACCCGCATGATGGTCGAGACACCGTTCGCCGGTTGGGAGAGTAAGTACCTCTCGATGCCGCCGCGCAACGTCGTGCCCAAGCCCCTGCAAAAGCCGCACCCACCTTTGTGGGTGGCGTGCAGCCGGCGAGAGACGATCCATCTCGCCGCCACCAAGGGCATCGGGGCACTGTCCTTCTCGTTCATCGAACCGGGCGAGGCGAGGGCGTGGGTGGACGACTATTACGCCACCATCGCATCGGAGGAATGCGTGCCCGGGGGATTTGCTGTCAATCCCCAGGTGGCCTGCGTCGTGCCATTCATGTGCCATGAGGATGAGGAGACGGCCATCGAGCGGGGGCTCGACGGTGGGCACTTCTTCGGGTACTCGTTGGCTCACTACTACGTCTTCGGTCAGCACACACCCGGTGTCACCAATGTCTGGGATGAGTTCGGCCGCAACCGGTCGCAGTGGGGCTTTGACCGCGACGTCGCCGCTCAGACCGGCCAACCGTTGGGGGCCCAGTTGCTCGAGGGCGGGCTCGGTGCCCTTCGGGGAGCGATCGGCACCCCATCGCAGATCCGCGAGCTGTGCCGCAGCTATGCAGATGCCGGCATCGATCAGCTGATCCTGGTGAGCCAGGCTGGCCGCAACCAACACGAGCACATCTGCGAATCGCTCGAGCTGTTCGCTCGGGAGGTCATGCCTGAGTTCCACGAGGCCGAGGCGGATCGCGAGGCGGCCAAGGCAGAGCGCCTGGCCCCCGCTGTCGCCGCCGCGCTGAGCCGGAAGGCGCCGCCGCGCCCGGCTCCCGAGCACGTCATTCCTGCCGCCGCCCAGGTGTGACTGATCCTGGTCGCGGCGTGCTCACCTGTGTGGGGCTGCACATCCCGAGCTCAGCCCTGTCCGATGCGGTCGGTGGGGAGCAGGCTGGGAGCTTCGAGCGGATGGCCGATATCGCCGTCACGGCCGAGAGCTCGGGGTTCGACTCGATCTGGGTGACCGACCGGTCGGGGGCAGAGATCTCTCCTTCGGCCCGAGATGCACCTGCCTTCGAGGCGTACACCGTGCTCGGTGCACTGGCCACCCGCACCCAGACGGTCAGCCTGGGGGCGCTTGTGACACCGATCACCACTCGCAATCCGGCAGTGCTGGCCAAGATCGTGACCGCGCTCGATGTACTTTCGGGGGGCCGGGCCGTTCTCGGCCTTGGGATGGGTGGAGTCGGTGACGAGGGCGTGACCAGCGCCGTCGGTGGGACGGGCGGTGCTGGCGACGACACCGGGCAACAGCCGCCTTCACCAGTGGGGGGCCATCCGGGGCCCGGGCATGAGCGACTGGACCGCCTGGCCGAGGGACTGGGGATCTGCCGGGCCATGTTCACCGAAGAGTCCCCGACCTTCGAGGGGCAGTACTACCGGGTCGAACAGGCCGACAACCGCCCTCGACCTGTTCGTGCCGGAGGTATCCCCATCCTGGTCGGTGGCGGCGAGGACGACGATGTACTCGAGCTCGTGGCGCGCTACGGGGACGCTGTCACCATCGAGGGCAACCTGGAGTCGGTCGGTGAATCGCTCACCGCCCTCGATCGCCACTGTGACGACGTTGGGCGGGACCCGGCGTCGATCTCCCGGATTGGGGTGGGGACGTTGGTCATCGCCCCGACCGAGGTCGAGGCCGCTCGACGTCTGGGTCGGCTGCCTGGGTCCGACAAGGGGGACCCGAGGGACCCGGGGCATCGGGCCAATGCCGTGGTGGGATCGCCCGACGCCGTCGCCAATCAGGTCGGCGAGCTGCTCGACGTGGGAGTCGACGGGTTGGTGTTGACCATGGTCGACGCCCACGAGCTCGAGTTGGTGGAGCTGGCCGGCAGGACCCTGCGCTCTCTGTTCAGGTGACTCACCCTGTGGGTGGGGCGTTTGCAGATGAACAGGCGCCGCCCCGGCTCGCTAGGCCTCGTCGGTGGGCTGCATCACGATGTGATCCGCCCGGACCCGGTACTTCAGCCGCTGCTCACCGCGTATACGCATGGGGTACTTGTCCACGCCTAGGTACTTCTTGGCCAGCGCGTCGATGTGCTCATCGGCTCCGACTTCGGTGGACTCGGCAACTCCTCGAACGACCACGACGTTGTAGGCGTTATCGGGATCGACGACCGAGACGGCAACGTTGGGGTTGCGCTCCAGGTTGGCCTGCTTGGCCCGGCCCTTGGCTGTGTTGAAGACGATGTCATCACCGTCGAGGTCGATCCAGACCGGCGTGAGCTGTGGTTTGTCGTCGTGGCTGACAGTGGCAACGCTGGCGATGATGGGCCGGCCAATGAGGGCGCGTGCTGCCTTGGTCAGAGCTTCTGCCATTGAGGACTCCTTTGTCGAGGTTGCATTCGGAGGCGTCGCCGACGGATCCGTTGCAGGGCCAGATGTCGTCTGTAGATCGTGACCTGTAGATCGATGCGGGGACTATGTTCAGCTTAGGTCGATCGGTTGGTCGAGGTGAGGCCCCCGTCCGGCGTGCCACCTCGGGCCCACCAGCCTCGTCATGTGCCGAGATCCCACAGGTCGTCCGATCCGTGTAGGGTCAGCGCCCGGCACCGTTGGGGGATTCCATCAACGAGAGGAGCTGGCCATGGCCATGCGCACAGAAACCGACAGCATGGGCGCCATCGAGGTGCCGTCCGACCGGTACTACGGCGCACAGACGGCACGTTCGCTCGTTCATTTCCCCATCGGCGACGATCACATGCCTGAGCCGCTGATCCGGGCCATCGGCATCCTCAAAGAGGCATCGGCCCGAGTCAACGCCGACCTGGGCAAGCTCTCGGCCGAGAAGGCCGAGCTCATCGTGACCGCCGCCCGCGAGGTTTCGGACGGCAAGCTCGACGAGCACTTTCCTCTCAGTGTGTGGCAGACAGGCAGCGGCACCCAGAGCAACATGAACGCCAATGAGGTCATCTCCAATCGAGCCATCGAGCTGGCCGGAGGCGTGCAGGGCTCAAAGGACCCGATCCACCCCAACGATGACGTCAACATGTCCCAGTCGTCGAACGACACGTTTCCAACGGCCATGCACATCGCCGCCGTAGAAGAGCTCACTCATCGCCTGCTGCCGGCCATCCGCCACCTCCGTGACGCCCTGGCGGCAAAGTCCGAGGCCTTCGCCGACATCACCAAGATCGGGCGTACCCACCTAATGGATGCCGTGCCCTTGACCCTGGGCCAGGAGTTCTCGGGGTACGTGGCCCAACTCGACGCCGACCTGAGGCGCATCGAGCACTCGCTGGCCGACCTCTACGAACTGGCTGCGGGAGGGACGGCGGTGGGGACGGGGCTGAACACCCATCCCGAGTTCGGCGACCGAGTGGCCGAGACCATCGCCGAGATCACCGGTCTCCCGTTCGTGTCCGCCCCCAACAAGTTCGCCGCCTTGGCCGCCCACGATGCCTTCGTCGCCGCCAGCGGCGCCCTGCGCACCCTCGCCGTCTCCCTGATCAAGGTCGCCGATGACATCCGCTGGTTGGGCTCGGGCCCGCGCTCCGGCCTGGGAGAGCTGAGCCTGCCCGAGAACGAGCCCGGATCGTCCATCATGCCGGGAAAGGTCAACCCGACCCAGAGCGAAGCGATGATCATGGTCTGCATCCAGGTCCACGGGAACGATACGGCTATCGCCATGGCCGGCGGACGGGGCAACCTGGAACTGAACGTGGCCAAGCCGGTCATCATCCACAACTTCTTGCACTCGGTGGACCTGCTTACCGAGGCGTCGGACTCCTTTACCCGATTCTGCGTGGTGGGTCTGGAACCGAACGAGGAACGCATCCGCCAGAACCTCAACAATTCGCTCATGTTGGTCACCGCCCTCAACCCTCTGATCGGCTACGACAACGCCGCCAAGGTGGCGAAGAAAGCCCATCAGGAGGGCACCACCTTGCGCGAGGCCGCCGTCGAGCTCGGGCTCCTGACCGGTGAGCAGTTCGACAAGGCGGTTCGCCCCGAGTCGATGACCCACCCCTGAACCTGATGGCCCATCGATGAACCTGATCGCAGGCTGAGCGGCTCGACGGGCATGGTCGCGCACAGTGCCGGACTCCTACTGTTCCGCCGAGGCGCCGACGGCGACCCCGAAGTACTGCTGGTCCATCCCGGTGGGCCCTACTGGTCCCGGAAGGATAGGGGAGCGTGGTCCATCCCCAAAGGTGAGATCGAGGAGGGCGAAGAACCGTCCGCCGTGGCCGAACGAGAATTCGCCGAGGAGCTGGGGCGCCGGGCGCCCGATGGCATCCGGATCGACCTCGGCGAGATTACCCAGGCCAGCGGAAAGCGAGTACGGGCCTGGGCTGTCGAGGGCGACTTCGACGCCTCCCACATCGCGTCGAATCAGTTCGAGATCGAGTGGCCGCCACGCTCCGGGCAACGCCAATCGTTTCCCGAGGTGGACCGGGCTGAGTGGTTCTCAATCGGAGTTGCGGGCGAGAAGCTCGTTGCTGCCCAAGCGGAGCTCCTCGACCGGCTCCCCGGGCTCGGCCCGGCCCTTTGATCTGCAGAGGTGGGTCCCGCCGGGGATCCACGTGGCCATCGCCTGTCGGCTCGGGGACGACGGCTCGGGGACGACGTAGGGTGAACGTGTTCTCACTGGCCTGCACCCCAGTCCGCGACACGGAGGAGCATCGTGACCCGACCACCCGCTGACATCGAGATCAACCTGGTCGACGGGCAGTTTTACGGAGGCAATCCATTCCCGGCCTTTGCCTGGATGCGCGACAACGCCCCTGCCTACTTCGACGAGGACGCCGGCGTCTGGGGTATCACCCGCCACGCCGACATCAAAGAGATCTCCAAGGACCCCGACACGTTCTCCAACGCCGGAGGCATCCGGCCCGACTCGGGCCCGTTGCCCATGATGATCGACATGGACGCGCCGGAGCACTTTCGTCGCCGCCGGCTGGTCAGCGAGGGATTCACGCCCAAGCGCATCAAGGAGGGCGAGGAGTCCATCCGGTCGATCTGTGACCAGATCATCGACGGCGTGTGCGAGCGGGGCAGCGCCGATTTCGTGCGGGACATCGCCGCCCCGTTACCCATGATCGTGATCGGCAACATGCTCGGGGTGGCCCCCCAGGACCGAGACGACCTGTTGCGTTGGTCCGACGACATGCTCAAGGCGCTCGGGTCCCCCGATCCCAAGGTGATTGAGGCCTCGGCCGGCGCGTTCCTCGACTACACGGAGTACTGCACCAACGTCATAGAGGATCGGCGCCAGAGCGGAGGGGTCGACGACCTGATCGGGACGTTGGTGCATGCCGACATCGACGGCGATCAGCTGGATGACTCATCCCTGGTCCACGAGTCGCTCCTCATCCTCATCGGTGGCGACGAGACCACGCGTCACGTGATCAGCGGGGGCATGTACGAGCTGTTGCACCATCCTGATCAGCTGGAGGCACTCCGGGCCGACCGGTCCAAGATGCTCCTGGCCGTGGAGGAGATGCTCCGGTGGGTCTCGCCCATAAAGAACATGTGCCGGACGGCCACACGCGACGTGGAGCTGCACGGCGAGACTGTGCAAAAGGGCCAGAAGCTGCTGCTGCTCTACCCGGCGGCCAATCGGGACGAGGCCGTGTTCGAGGATCCCGAGCGCTTCGACATCGAGCGGCAGCCCAACGACCACGTGGCCTTCGGGTTCGGGGCTCATTTCTGCCTGGGCAACCGGTTGGCCCGATTGGAGCTCTCGGTCATGTTCGACCGCCTCTTGACCCGGCTACCCGACCTGGCCCTGTCTGCCGACGGCGAACCACCCAAACGGGCGGCCAACTTCGTGTCGGGGTACGACGAGATGCCCGTGACGTTCACCCCCAGTCAGCCGATTGGAGCCTGAGATGCGCGATACGGTCCTGACCGAAGCCGAGATCGCCTCGGGTCTCGAGGAGCTGGCGGGCACCGGGTGGGCCCTCGAGGGCGACCTCCTGGTCCGGACCACCAAATGCCAGGGGTTTGCCGGCGCCCTGGCCTACGTGAACGCCGTCGGTGCGCTGGCCGAAGCGGCCGACCACCATCCGGACATCGACATCCGCTGGAACACTGTCACCTTGGCCCTCACCACCCACGACTCGGGGGGGATCACCCGACGGGACATCGAGCTGGCCAAACAGATCGCCGTCGTCCGGGAGGGCATTCCAGCCGAAGGCTAGGACAACGCTGCTGAAGGCTCAGCAGCCCGGCGGAAGGCTCGGGCCCTCAGCCGACGGGGAGGTCCCAGAGCGGGAACCAGCGATCGAGGTCCTGCTCG
>JAUTXB010000174.1 GCA_030838245.1 Acidimicrobiaceae bacterium | reverse complement strand
CGGGACTTCCCCACCGACCGAGGGGCACGGAGTCCAACACCGTGGCCGCGGCCGTCAACGGGTCCGCTTGGTCAGAACCAGGATCCGGGACGGGCCACGTGGCGATCGGACCTGGTGAGACCACGTTCACCCTCACGGTGGGGGCCGCCTCCAGGGCCAGCACCCGACTGAACGCCTCGATGCCGCCTTTGCTGGCCGCGTAGGCGGAGAACCCATCGAGGGGAACGGCAGCGGAAGCGGATGCGACGCTGACGATGCTGCCGCTGCCGGCGTGCATCATTCGGGTCAACCCGGCGCGGCAACAGTAGAAGACGCCGGTGAGGTTGGTGAGGATCACGTCGTCCCAGAGCTCATCGGTCATCTTCGTGACGCGCTCCGATGGATAGATACCAACGATGTTGGCCAGGACGTCCACCCGTCCGAACATGTCGTCGACCGTCCCGAAGAGGTCATCCACGCTTTGGCGTGATCGTTGATCGAACGGGACGGTTCGGACATCAGCTCCCTTGTCATTGCAAGCAACAGCGGTCGCAGCCAGCCACTCCTCATTGATGTCGGCCAGTACCAAGTTCACGTCTTGTTCGGCGAACAGCTCGGCTGTTGCTCTGCCGATACCGTGGCCTGCTCCGGTCACAATGACGGTGTCCCTTGGCATCTTCAAAACCTCCAGTGGCACGTCTGCGATCCCGATCGATCAGCGGCGAGCGGTCTGTATCGTAGGCTCCGCGCGTCATGGTGGAGACGATGGGTAGCAAAGTCCCACCCGATGACAATGGGCACGCGCTTCAGCGATCGGAGAAATCATTGACCATGCGATTCGGAATCGGATCCCCCATCGTGACGTTCTCGAATCCCGAATCGTGGGAGCGCAAGGCCGGTCCCAAGGATCTGGCCGCGATTGCCATCGCTGCCGATCGCCTCGGGTACTGGCACATGACCTGCTCCGAGCACATAGCCGTACCTGATGGCCCCTACGCCAACTCCCCGTTCTGGGATCCGGTGGCGACCTTTGGATATCTGGCCGCCGTGACCGAGAGAATTCGGTTCGTCACCTACGTGTTGATCCTCGGGCTCCACCATCCTCTGGCCATCGCCAAGCACTACGGAACGGTCGACATGATCTCGGGAGGCCGCCTCGTGTTGGGCCTGGGCGTCGGCAACGTCGAAGAGGAGTTCGTCGGATTGGGAGCCTCGTTCGCCGACCGGGGAGCCCGCGCCGACGATGCGCTGCGAGCCCTGAAGGTGACCCTGTCACGCCGCACCGTGAGCTACCACGGGCCCTATTACCACTATGACCAGCTCATCGTGGATCCTCACGCGCTCCAGCTCTCGGTGCCCCTGTGGATCGGCGGCCACTCGCGACGCTCTTTCTTGCGCGCCGTCGAGCTCGGTGACGCCTGGATCCCTCCCCCCGCGTCGCACCGGGGACCCACGCCGACTGGGCTGGCCTCCATGTTGGCATCGGCCGATCTGCCCGACGGGTTCGACATCGGGGTGAGTTCCGACGCGCCGATGGACCCCGTGACCGAGCCCTCCCAGTGCCTGGACGCGGCGGAGGTGTGGCGGCATGCCGGCGCGACGGTCATGACGGTCTCGTTCGTGCACAACTCGGCTGCGCACTACATCGAACAGCTCGAGGCATTCGCCACCCTGACCGGGATCGACGCCGCTCCGGTCCAGACCACGCTCGGACAGGGTTCATGACGTCGAGGGTCGCGTTCGTCACCGGAGCCAGCCGCGGAATCGGACGGGCCTGCTCGATCTCGTTGGCCCAGGCCGGGTTCGACGTCGTCATCACGGCCCGGACGGTCGCTCCAGGCGAACGGCGTGAGCATTCCGTCACGGTCCACCAGTCCGACACGCAACCGTTGCCGGGATCGCTGCAAGAAACGGCGGCCATCATCGAGGAGACCGGTCAGCAGAGCCTGATCGTTCCCATGGATCTGCTCGATCGGGCCTCGGTCGGTGCGGGAATGGCTGTTGCCCTGGAACGATGGGGACCTATCGATCTCCTGTTGCACAACGGTCGTTACGTTAGACCGGGCATGATGGATCTGATCCTCGACACACCCATCGACGCCTACGAGAAGTTCCTCGAGGCGCATGTGATCGCACAGCTGACCCTGACCAAGATGGCCCTTCCCGGCATGCTGGGACGAGGAAGCGGCACGATCATCACCATGGGCTCGGGCGCCGGGTACACCGACCCTCCGGCTCCAGCCGGACAAGGGGGGTGGGGCCTTGGCTATGGCATCGCTAAAGCGGCGAGCCATCGGTTGGTCGGCCATCTCAAGGTCGAATTCGCTGGCCAGGGTATTCGAGCGTTCAACGTCGATCCCGGATATGTCCGAACCGAACGCAATCAATCCGTCTCCGATGGCCTCGACCACTCGACCGGAGCACCGCCGGAAGCCATTGGCGCAGTCATCGCGTGGCTGGCGTCGTCGCCCGATGCCGACCCACTCCATGGCACCACTGTCGTGGCCCAGGACCTGTGCCGGGAATCGGGGCTCTACCCGCTGTAGCCGGCGTCGGCGTCATGGCTCGACTCCTCGACCCAAGAGCTGACGCGCCTCGAAGCCGCCGTCCAGTAATCGATTCACCCGACTGGTGATTCGCCAGCCATCCGGCTGGCGAGCGAACTCCCATCGAGTCGCGGTCACCCGCCACGGACGAAAGCCGTTGCCATCGCGAACATACAGATGGAAATAGCAAGTGGCGACGGCGCTGTCTTCCTCGATCGACAGCAGGGGCATGGCGGCAACGTGGGCCGCGCCGTTGTGAATCAACGCCTGATGATCGGGACCCTCGATCATCTCGGCGATCGCTCGCCGTCCCCTCCACGAGCCCACCTGGGCGTCGTAGAGCCCGCCCTCGGTCCACAGCTCGGAGGCGACGTCGCTCGAGCCACTGTCCACGGCAGGCCCGTAGCTCATCATCAGCTGGTAGAGGGCCAGTTGGTCTTCGCACCGTCGAAGTCGTGCCTCCAGTACGCGCAGTACCGCAGCCGTGTCCGGCTCACCGGCGAGGTCGCTCACTGCGGGCCCCAACGCGGCGCCTCGACGTGGCTGCCCAGTCCTCGAATGATGAACGGCACGTACCAGGCGGTCGCCGTCTCCCGGGACAGCCGGCCCTTCGGTTTTCACGAAGTCTCCACTCCGCTGACATCCCAAAGGTGATTCACCACCTCCTCGAGCTGACCGATGGGAGCCCCGAGGGCTCGGGCCACCGCGAAGGCTATGGAGGCATCCTTGCCCAGCAGTGGGTGGACCCGCACACCGACGGCAGCGGTTGACCCACCGTCGGGAAGGAGGTCCACGGCACGACTGCCGCCGGTCCCGTGGCGGAGCACTTCGAGGACCACTTCGGGCAACATGTCGAAACCCTGGCTCATGGCGACCGCATCCACCAGTATCGAGAAGTTGGCGGTGAGCACGACGTTGTTGATCAACTTGACCAGCTGACCCGACCCCACCGGGCCTACGTGGACCACCGGATCGCCGAAGGACTCGAATACCGGTCGAGCCCGTGTCACCGACTCGTCATCGCCGCCGACCATGACCAAGAGGCGTCCGGCCTGAGCTGCCGGAGCTGCTCCGCTGACTGGCGCGTCAATCACGTGGACGGCCTTGGACTTGGCTTCCTCGGCCATGGCGCGACAGGTGTCCGGGTTCACCGTGCTGTGGATAGCAATGATCGACTCGGGACGCATGGCGGATAGGAGCCCGTCCGGGCCGGACACCACCTCTTCGACATCCTGGTCGGCAAAGACGCAGACGCAAACCAGATCGCAGTGGGCCCCGAGCTCAGGCAGCGAGCGAGCAACGATTGCGTCGGTTCCCCGAAACGGCTCGAGCGACTCGGGCCGTCGGGCCCATATGGTCAGCGGATGCCCGGCGGTAATGATCCGCTGGGCCATGGGGGTCCCCTGTGACCCCAGTCCGATGAAACCGACCTTCACCAGTCCTCCTGTGCCGCGACCAGATCGAGGCCACTGTGAACGGCGCACTTGTCTTCGACGTGGACACGGTCCCCCACTCGGATCGATCCGAATACGGAGCTGTCCATGACCGGGCGCCGCTCACCCGGCGTCCTCACCACCACCGTAGTTTCACTGCCGGGAAAGCCACCATCACGGCCTAGGTGACCGCACCGGCGATCTTCATCTGGATGATCTCGTCCTCCGAATGCCCGAGCTCGCGCAAGACGTCGTCGGTATGCTCGGCGAACAATGGGGCTCGATCGAACGTCGATGGGGTCTCGTCGAACTGCACCGGAGCGGCGACGAGGCGTCGGGGGGTGCCGTCAGAGTCGACCACATCGCCCACAAAGCCGTTGATTCGCAACTGGTCGTCGTTTCCGACTTCCAAGCTGTTCTGTACCGGCTCCCAAGGGCCCTCCATGGTCTTGAACCGCTCGAGCCACTCCTCGAACGGCCTCGAGGCCAGCTCGGCAGCGATGATGTCGCTCACCACTTCGGCCTGCTCGACCACTTTTTCTGCCGTGTCGAACCGCTCGAGTAGGTCCTCTCGGCCCAGGTGCCGACAGAAGTCCTCCCAGTAGCGCCCGACCTGCAGCATGGTGAAGGCCAGCCACCGACCACCGCCGGTCTTGTAGATGCCGGCCAACGGATTGGTCGGGGCCCCGTAGCTTCCGCCGATCTCCGCCGCTGACCATGGCTGTCCGTTCACAAAGGACGCATCGATGGCCAGGGCGTTGGCCCATGCCCCTACGCTCAGCAACGAGACGTCGACCACCGATGGCTGTCCGGTCCGTTCTCGGGCAAATAGGGCGGCAGAGATCCCTCCCGCCACCGTCATCCCACCGATGGAGTCCCCGTAGGCCGGCGCCGGCATGGTCAGCATGGCGTCGATGTTGGGCGGCGTCACGCCTTGAGCGCTGCCTCCCCGACACCAATAGGTGATCGCGTCGTACCCACCTCGTTCCCGCATCGGCCCCCGGTTCCCCAATGCCGAGCCCCTCCCGTAAATGATGTCCGGGTTCACCTTGCGGACGTCATCCACGTCGAGGGCCAGCCGGGCTCGAGCGGTCGGAAGGAAGTTGGTCAGGAACACATCGGAGTCACGAATGATCTCATCGAGCACCTGTCGTGCCTCGGGGTGCTCCAGAGCCAGCCCGACACTTCGCTTTCCATGGTTGGGGTGCTCGATGATCGGAGCAAACGGGCCCGTTGCCGAAACCGCCCCTAGGTTGGTCAACCCGCGCTGGGCGTCACCGGTCTCGGCGTGCTCCACCTTGATGACCTCGGCGCCCCACTCGGCCAGGATTGCCCCGGCCGAGGGGACGAAGGTGTACTGCGCCACCTCGACCACCCGAACGCCTTCCATCGGACGAAATACCATGAGTCGGTGGCCTCTCAGGCGCTGAGGGTTTGAATGTCATAGTGCGGCTTGGCCTCGTAGCGGGCCCGCCAGGTCTCCCGGGGCACTTCGGCCGTCTCGACGTCTTTGGCCAATGAGCGAAGGGCCCCAACGTTGGCTTGCTCCTTGGGGATGACGGCAAAGGGCTCGTAGTCACAGAACCTCGAGACGTTCTCCCAGCTGATCTTGTTGATGTCCTCGTCGGAGAGATTGGCCTGCTGGCACTCCTCGAGGAAGTGCTCGGGAGCATCGGGCCACAGGCCGTCCGAGTGGGGGTAATCCGACTCGAAGGCGATGATGTCGATCCCGATCTCGTGCGCCAGCTTCAACGACATGGGGTCCGAGATGAAACAGGCCAGGGCATGTTCCCTGAACACGTCGCTGGGCAACTTGTCGCCGAAGTCCTGTCCGGTCCACTTCTGGTTCATGTAATGGCGATCGCACCGATCGAGGAGGAACGGGATCCAGCCGATCCCGCCTTCGGACCAGGCCACCTTCAGGTCCGGGTACTTGCGCAGGGCAGGACCCCACATGAGGTCCTGCACGGAGAGCACCGACACCTGCGTCGCCAGCACCATGAAATGATCGTTGGACATGTCGTCGGCCATGGTGATGGCCGAGAATCCCTGCCCTATGTGCAGGCACATCACCACCCCCTCGTCGCACACCGCGGTGAAGAAGGGGTCCCAATAGTCGCTCTGGTAGCTCGGGAGGCCAAGCAGGTGGGGTAGCTCCGGCATGCTGATGGCCCGGCAGCCCTTGGCGGCAACCCGGTGGACCTCGGCCGTGAGGGCTTCGATGTCCCATGCCGGGGGGAGGGCCAAGGGCATGAAGCGACCCGGGTACGCACCGCACCACTCGTCGATGTGCCAGTCGTTGTACGCCTGCAACATGATCAAGGCCAGTGCAGGATCGCCGATCTCGGCTGCTTCCTGGAATGTCCGGCCGCTGAACCCGGGAAACGTCGGAAAGCACATCGAAGCGAGCACCCCGTTGCGGTTCATGTCACGAATCCGCTCATGAATGTCATAGGAGCCGGGCCGCATCTCGGAGAGCGTGCTCGGATCCATGCCCCACTGCTCCTTGGGCCACGACACCACGCTGTTGAGGCCCATGATGCCCATGGTCGTCCCTTGGAAGATCCATTTCTCGAGGCCATCCACATCTCGGATCAACTTGGGCGCCTGGTCGGCGTACTTGGCCGGTACATGGTTGTCGAACATGTCTGGTGGTTCGATCAAGTGGTCATCGATGCTGACGATGATGAGGTCTTCTGCACGCATACGTTTCTCCCTTTACCGGTGCTGCACTCTCGGATAACTACTGGCTGTCCGATGTCTTCGGTAGCTCCTCACGACTTCGTACTCAGATCGCACCGGCATCTCTCAGTGTTTCGATATCCGACGGTTCCAAGCCCATGGCGCCCAATACATCGCTGGTGTGCTCGCCCAGCCCGGGCGGCCGCCGCATCGCCGGCCGGTCAGCCGGGCCCGACTGGGTGTTGAAATGGAGCGGATTCGCATAGACCCGCCGGTGGGCGGGGTCGTCGGCGATCTCGGCAACCGCGCCTCGGGACACCAGGTGCTCATCGTCCAAGAGGTCGGGAGCATCATTGACCGGGTCCACACAGGCCCAGTCCTCACCGAGGGTGGCCACCCACTCCAAAGCCGGCCGGGTGGCGAACGTCCGCTCCAGCCGTGTCCTCATGTCGGCCTGTTCCTCGTCGGTCTGAGGGATATGGTCGGAGAACTCCTCGAGCCCCAGGCCCTTGCACAGCGCCGTCCAGGTGCGCGGCTCGTCGGCGGCCACCGTGATCATGCGATCGTCCGAGCACTTGTAGACCCGGCGTTGCGCGGTCTCGTGCCACCACCGGGTGGAATAGCCAAGCGAAACCCGAGCGACGTCGTCGGAGAGGATCCATGCGTTGGCGTCCACGATGCTGAGGTCGACCTGGGAGCCCTTTCCTGACTGGGCCCGCTCGGTCACCGCCGAGAGGATGCCGACGGCCGCGGTCAACCCGGCAATCGGACCGGCCAAGAAGAATTGCGGCAGCCACGGGAAGTGGTCGCCGGACATGGCTGTCAACAGGCCGGAGTGGCCGAGGTAGGTCAACTCGTGACCGGGCCGCTCGGCATAGGGACTGTCCTGGCCGAAACCGGTGATCGAGCACCAGATGAGCCGCGGATTGATCTGCGACAGATCCTGGTAGCCGATGCCGAGTCCCTCCATGAAACCCGGCCGCTGCGATTCGACTAGGACGTCGGCCTCGACCACCAGCCTCTTCAGCACGTCGACCGCCTCGGGCCGCTTCAGGTTGAGCGTCATCGAACGCTTCCCCCGGTTCAGCGCCAGGTGCGAGGGCGAGTCACCGTCGGTGGTACCGGCCCGGACCGGGTCGCCCGTCCCGGGCTGTTCGATCTTGACCACGTCCGCCCCCAGGTCGGAAAGCATGAGAGTGCAGAAACCACCCGGATACATGCGGGACAGATCGAGGATGCGGATCCCCTCGAGCGGCACGAAGGATCTAGAGGGCAAAGGAATAGCCTCCGTTCACGGGGTAGGTCTGGCCGGTGATCCACGACGCGTCGGGACTGGCCAGATAGGTGACGATCCCGGCGGCATCTGTGGGCCGACCTCGCCGCCGCACCACGTAGCGGCTCACGATCTTCTTGGCCTGCTCGTCGAGCAGGTCCTGATCCGGGTCGGTCCCGTGAGGCATGATCGTTCCCAGGGCGACGCAGTTCACCGTGATGCCGTGCCGGCCCACCTCGCGGGCGATGCAGCGGGAGAACCCGGCGGCCCCTGCCTTGGCTGCCGCGTAGGGGGCGAGGTTGGCGTCACCCGTCCGGCCCGAATCGGATATCACCGTGATGATCCTCCCGTCCGGACGCCCGATCATGCCGGGGAGGGCTGCACGAACGCAGTGCATGACCCCGTACAGGTTGATGTCGATGAACCGGCCCCATTCTTCGGGCTCCGTCTCGTGAAAGGGACGCATCGCCTTCCATCCCTCGGGTCCGGCATTCCCGGCATTGTTCACCAGAATGTCCACCGGCCCGAGCTCGTCCACCACCGGCTGAACGGACGCCCAGTCGGTGACGTCGAACACAGCGGAGCGGGCCTTTCCCTCAACTGCGATCTCCGATACCACTGTCTCGGCTCGTTCGGCGTCGATGTCGTTGACGAGAACTTCGGCACCGGCTGCAGCCAGGTACAGCGAGATCTCTCGTCCGACTCCTTGTCCCGCGCCGGTGACCAGAGCCCGCCTTCCCGACAGATCAATTGACAGGCCAGTCATGAAGTCTCCTATCTCCTAAACCGTCGCAGCCGAGGTTCGCGTTGCGCTCATCGGCATGACCTCGTCGACCACCAATTGCAGGCCCTCCTGACCAAGGGCAACCGGCATGCCTCCCATCATCGGATGGAATACCAGCCGGCCGGCGTGACCTCGGTCCTCATGTTGTCGGATCCTCGTAACCGTTTGGTCCGGCGTGAGCACCCCATAGGTGCCGTTGGCCACCAGCTCACCGGGAGTCGCCGCACCCTGGTACGGACTGGCACCTCTCTCAGCCGTCCATTGCACATACATATTGCTCTCGTACAGAGCATGAGGACCGACGATGTCCCAGGCCGCTTCGGGATCGGCGGCGACGAGAAAGAAGTTCGTCGGTACGCCTGCCGGCACCGTGGCGGTCTTCGGTTGACTGTCGGGATCCCGCCCGAGCCGCAGCATTTCCTCTCGCCACGCGGCTGCATGTTCTGGCTGGTTGGCGGCGAAACCATCAGCGATGCGAGCGGCCCGACGAGCGGCCGCCTTCGAGCTACCGCCCATCACGATGCGGGGCCGCGGCTGCTGGACCGGCTTGGGCTGGACTTGTACGTCACGCAGGTCCCAGTACGTACCGGCGAAGCTGAACCGGTCCTCCTCCCAACAACGGGTGATGATCTCGATGGCTTCTTCCATGCGGCCCGGGCGCTCACGCATGGGAATGCCGTATCCGGCGAACTCAGCGGGGCGGTACCCAGCTCCGACGGTCAGCTCGAGGCGACCGCCGCTGATGATGTCCACGACGGCGGCATCCTCAGCGACCTGCACCGGATGCTTCAGGGGTAAGAGCACCAGGCTCAAGGCGATCCTGATCGATTTGGTGCGTGCCGCGACTGCGGCGGCGACAGTCAGTGTGGATGGCACGTATCCGTCTTCAGAAAAATGGTGCTCACTCAGTGTGACTCGGCTGAACCCATGGGCGTCGGCCCACTCGACTTGGTCGAGGAAGTCGGCGTACAGAGCCACCCAGTCCCGGCGCCAAGCAAGGGGGTTCCGAAGGTCATAGCGAAGCTCATAATCCACGCAGCCGTCCCCCTAGCGCTCCGATGTCTTTCATACAAGACGCGCGTTTTGTCTGGAAGAAGTGTATCGTGAGCTTTGTGGGGCGGCAACCAACACCATCGAAGGCATAAGGCGCATGGCTGCCCCGGTACCTGCAGTGGAACGGGCCAACCGGCTGTTCGTCACGATGGCGGCATCGCCACGGACCCGGTTCAGCGCGGCAGAACTGGCACACGAGTTACAGATCCACCGGTCCAGCTGTTATTCCCTCCTGTCGTGCCTGACAGAACTCGACCTCGTCCATCGGGACCCGGTCTCGAAGACGTACGCCCTCGGCCCCGGCTTTTTGCATCTCGGCGCGGCGGTGGCGGAGTATTTTCCCGGCATCGCGAACGCCAGGCGCGAGATGTACTCCATGGCCCATGAGCTCGATGTCGGCGGCCTGATATGCGCCTCGGTCGACGGGGATATGGTCATCCTCGACCGGGTTGGAAGCGATATCCCAGCTTTTTCGATGCCGTCGATCGAAACGACGAGGGCGGCCTTGGCTCCACCGATCGGGGCCATCTTCGTGGCCTGGTCCTCCCCCGAGGCGATTCAGTTCTGGTTGGAGCGCGCTCCGAGCACAGCCACGCCAGCCGATATGGAGTCCTACCTTCGCAGCGTGGCTGCGGTGAGGGCCAGAGGGTTCTCCATTGGCAGCGAGGTCGAGGTGGAACTGCAGCTCGAGGAAGTCCTGGGGCGGCTCCGCCAGAAGGGCCGCACTGAACGCTTGGCCGCCGTGCTCGAAGTGGCCGATTTGGTGCGCCTGGGACTGGCCGCGCCGGACGATCATGCGGCAGATCGGGACCAGGCGATCGATCATCTCATCGGACCGGTCTTCGATAGCTCCAAACAGGTGTACCTGACGATCACCATCTTCGGCAGGCCAGGACAGATCCACGGAGCCAACCTCGGCGACTACGCCGATCCCCTCGTTGCCGCCTGTGCTCGACTGACGCGAAGCATCGGTGACGTACCGACGGTCCCGACCACCCAGTCGGCCAGGAGGGCCAGCGGATAACACGTTCATCTCCGGGCCACTCCGCCCGTTGACCCGCGTCCGTTCCAAACAAACGGTTGTTTCACTATTGGCGTTGTACGATGGGTCATATTCTCCATTGGAGCTGACCGAACAGGGGGCACCATGAGCGATCTGGAGGAAGCTGTACGCCGCCTCGAGGAGCGAGTTGCACTGCTCGAGGACCAAGTGGAGCTGTACCAGCTCATCAGCAGCTACGGACCGGCGGTCGACAGCGGCAGCGGTGATGTCGCCGCAGGCATCTGGACCGAGGACGGGACCTACGACACCATCCCCCATCCCCTCAACGGGCGCGAGGAATTACGGGCGATGGTGGCGGGCGACGGGCATCAGGCGCTGATCGCCAACGGCTGCGCCCACGTGATGGCCCTTCCCCACCTCGTGGTGGACGGCGACACCGCGGTGGCCACCGGCTACTCCCGGGTCTACCTCAGTGATGGGGACGGGTTTCGGGTGTGGAGGGCCTCATCCAACCGATGGGAGTTCGTGCGACGACCCGAAGGTTGGCGCGCCGTCAGCCGGGTGAACCGGGCCATTGACGGCTCGCCCGAAGCGCGCCAGATCCTCCGCCAGGGGATCGCCCACCGGCCCACCTGAGGCCTCTACCGTCTCCAGGGTCGGGATGGACGGATCAGAACTTCGAGACGGGCCCGTCGTCGAGGCGCCGCCCTAGTCATCCGCCAGCGATCACCAAACGAGAGGAATGCCGATGGGGACCGTGCAGGACAAGGTAACGATCATCACCGGTGCGGGGGAAGGTCTGGGTCGGGTCATGGCCGATCGCTTCTCGGCCGAGGGTGCCCCGGTGGTCCTGGCCGGGCGCCGAGCCGAACTGCTGGTGGAGACGGCCTCGCAGGTGTCCGGCCCGGTACTGGTCGTGCCGACGGACGTGACCGACGAGGGCCAAGTGAGCAACCTGGTGGCCGAGGCCGTGGACCGCTTCGGCCGGGTCGACGTCCTCTTGAACAATGCCGCACAACCTGGAACCGACCTGTTCATCTGGGAACAGACCCTGGAGAACTGGAACAAGACCATCGCCGTCGATGTGACCGCAGCCATGCTCTGCACCAAAGAGGTACTGGCCCAGAGCATGCTCGAGCAGGGGTCCGGATCGATCGTCAACTTCTCCTCCACCGCCGGATGGAACGGCATGCCCCGGAAGAGCCACTACTCAGTGGCCAAAGCGGCGCTTCGAACCCTGACCAAAGTCTCCGCCCTGGAGGCTGGTCCCCATGGCATCCGCGTGAACTGCCTGGTCCCCGGCAGCATCGACACCGAGCTCCTCCAGCGGTACCTGGACCGCATCGCCGGGGAGCAGGGGATCTCGTCCGAGCAGATGCGCGAGCAGTGGGTGGCCAATGTCCCCCTGCGCAGGATCAGCACGCCCGAGGAGGTCACCGAGCTCGCGCTGTTCCTGGCCAGCGACGCCGCTAGCGCCATCACCGGTCAGTCGATCACAGCCGATGCCGGCGGCGTCATGGTCGGCTGACCGCCCGTCTGCCCGAGCGGCGACGCTCACACCTTTGACAAACCCGATCACCAGGGAGGAAATATATGACCGATCAATCCGTCCTCGATCGCCTCGATCGGGTCGAGGCGCAACTGGCTATCGGCCAGCTCCCCGCTCGCTATGCCCTAGCCCTCGACTCTCGCGATCTCGACACCATGGTCGGGCTCTTCGTTCCCGACGTGCGCGTCGGCGGAGCCGGCGACGGGGTGGGCCGGGAGGCGTTGAAGGAGTTCTTCGTGGCCAACCTGTCGCACTTCTACCGGAGCATGCACTTGATCAGCGGTCACGTCGTGCACTTCGACGACGCCGACCATGCCCATGGCAGCGTCCACTGTCGTGCCGAGCACGAGGACGGCGGCAAGTGGGGCATCATGGTCATGAACTACAAGGACAACTACGCCCGGGTGGACGGCGAGTGGTTCTTCGTGCGCCGGCGGCTCCAACCCCTCTACACCTGCGACATCACCGAGCGCCCCTCCGGTCCCGAGTTCAACCGCGGATGGCGGGACGGCCCAGCGGCAGAGGATGCCACCGAGTGGCCGGCACGGCTGCCCGGTGAGTACGAGACGTTCGGTGCGTTCTGGAAGCAGTTCGATCCGTCGCATGTGGCCGCCCTCACGGTGGCGCCGGTAGACCCCCAGCCGACATGAACCACCTCACCTTGCTCTATGACATGCGGGCACCGGACAACGGTGCACCGGCCGACGCCCTCTATCGGGCAGCCGTGGAGCAGTGCGCCTGGGCCGACGCCCGGGGATTCACCAGTGTGACGCTCACCGAGCACCACGCCACCAGCGATGGCTACCTGCCCTCGCCGATGATCTTGGGTGCTGCTCTGGCCGGCACCACCCAGCACCTGCTCATCCGCTTGTCCCTCGTGCTGCTCCCGCTCTACCACCCGTTGCGGGCCGCCGAGGACCTGGCCGTTCTCGATCTGATCAGTGGTGGCCGACTCCGACTGACGGTAGGGCTGGGCTACCGATCCGAGGAGTACGAGCAACTGGGCGTCGAGATGAAGCGCCGCCCGTCGCTGATGGAAGAGGCGGTGGAAACGCTCAAGTCGGCGTGGACCGGCGAGCCCTTCGAGTACCGGGGCCGGACGGTCCGCGTACTCCCCCGTCCCGCTCAGCGCCCACGGCCCCTCATCGCCATGGGGGGCTCCTCGCCGGCCAGTGCGCGGCGGGCGGCGCGCATCGCTGACGACTATCAGCCCCTGTCGCCCAAGCTCTACGACCTGTACGTGGACGAGCTGGCCGCCCTGGGCAAGCCGGCCCCCGACCCGGGCCAGTCCGGTGCTGGCGCGGGGACCTACCTCTTCGTGTCCGACGATCCCGATCGGGACTGGGCCCGGATCGCCCCGCACGCCATGCATGACAACAACGAGTACGCCAGGTGGATCGGCGCCCGAAAGGGCGCGTTCAGCGCCAGCACCGGGCCCGACGAGCTGCGACACTCGGGTCCGTACCGGGTGGTGACGCCAGATGAGTGCCTGGCCATCGCCGCCACCCAGGATGCCTTGGCCTTCAAGCCACTGGTCGGGGGCCTGGATCCTGACATCGGCTGGGAGGGACTGCACCTGTTCGCCGACAAGGTGCTCCCCCACCTCTAATTCATTCGACCCCACGGTCATGCAGCCTCTGCTTGGATCAACGCCCCCGGAACCGTGGACGACGACTGCCAATCTGGCCCTGTTTAGATGGCATTCATATAAGTGATTATGTGAGATAGTCGTTTAGGTGACGGGGGGCAGTGGCCCCGGGGGAGGGTGTCATGGCTGCCGAAACGGTGTCCTACAGGCTCATATCGGCGGACGGTCACCTCAATGAGCCCCGGGACGTCTGGACCTCCCGGGTAGCCACGAAGCACCGGGACCTCGTGCCCCGAGTCGAGAGCCTTCCCGAGGGCGACGCCTGGGTCTTCCCCGGGCACGACGACGTATCCCTCCCTTTCAGCTGGGGGGCGACGGCCGGACGGGATCCGGCCGATATGGGCCCCTGGTGCCGATACGAGGACATCAACCCCGGAAGCTACGACCCCTTCGCCCGCGTGGGCGAGATGGCCGAGGACGGGGTGGACGCCGAGCTGATCTTCGGCTCCAACTACCCGAGGAACTTCGTGGCCGGATGCGAGGACGACACCCTCCATCACGACATGATCCGGGCCTACAACGACTTCATGTCCGAATTCTGCGGCACGGCCCCCGGACGGTTGGGGGGAACGGCACTGCTGCCCAACCGGGGGGTGGAGGGATGCCTCAAGGAGATCGAGCGGGTGTCCTCCATGCCTGGCTTCGTCTCCTTCCTCATGCAGCGCTACCCGAACGGCGACCTGTCGATCAAGCCCGAGGACGATGCCGTGTGGGAGGCCATCGAGGCGTCGGGGATGCCGGTCTCCATCCATGTGGGGCTGGTCAGCGGCAGGATGGCCCGCCCGCGGGCCGAATCGCTGCCCGGCACCGGGCACTTCTACGATGCCCCCCTCCGCATGCTCCAGTTCATCTTCGGTGGGGTCTTGGACCGGTTCCCCAACATCCGGGTCCCGTTCATCGAGGTGGACTGCGGGTGGATCCCCTACTTCGAGAGCCAGGCGGACGACAACTTCATGCGCCACCGCAAGGCGTCGCTCAAAGACGCCAAGCTGACCCGCATGCCCAGCGAGTACATGCACGAGTTCTTCCCGGCCGCCTTCATCACCGACCCCTTCGCCGTCCAGAGCCGCCACACCATCGGCGTCGACCGGATGCTGTGGTCGAGCGACTATCCCCACATCACCACCGACTGGCCCTATTCGTGGAAGACCATCAACGCCACGTTCGAGGGCGTTCCCGCCGACGAGCGCTACGCCATCCTGGCCGGCAACGCCCAGCGGGTGTTCAAGTTCGGAAGCACCGGGAAAGCCTGACCCTTGGCTTCGAGCGCCAGCGTTGGGATCGACCCCGAGCGGGCCAGTACTTTCGTCATCGCCATCACCCCGTTCACCGTCGACGGCGGCTTCGACGAGGGGGCTGTCCGAGATCACCTGGCGCGCATGGCCGCGGCGGACATCGGGGTGTACGTGGGTGGCGGTGGGAGCGGTGAGGGCTACGTGCTCTCCGATGCCGAAGCCAGGCGCCTCTTGGAGATAAGCGTCGAGGAGCTGAAGGGCATCGTTCCCGTGCGGGCCATGGGCGTGGAGCCTCGGACCTCGGCCCACATGATCGAGTTCGTCGAGATGGCCGCCGACGTCGGGCTCGATGCCGTGCAGATCTACTCGCTCGACCAGGGCCACGGCCATCGTCCCACCCAGGAAGAGATCCACCGCTACTTCGACGACGTGCTCAGCGCCACCACGGTGCCCATGGTGCTGTCGACCCATCAATCGGTGGGCTACAAGGTCCCGGTCCCCATGTTGACCGAACTGGCCGAGCGCTTCGACCACCTGATCGGCATCAACTGCAGCCACCAGGATCTCGGCTACCTGACGGCCGTGATCGACGCGCTGGGCCACCGGCTCGAGATCCATGTCGGTGGCCCGCAGCTCGGTCTCACCGCCCTCTCCCTGGGGGCCAACGGCTATCTCAGCTCGGAGGGAAACCTGGCCCCTCATCTCTGCGTCGGGGTGATCGACGCCTATCGGGACAATGACGCCCGCCGCTTGGCCGACTGGTACGGGAAGCTCCTGCGGTTGTCGATGGCCTTGTACGGCGCCGGTGGGATCCGTGCCACCAAGGCGGCTCTGGACGCCCTGGGGCTGCCCGGTGGGTGGCCGCGCCTCCCCCAGCTGCCCGCCGCCCCGGAGCAGATTCCCCGCCTTCTTGCCGTCATCGACACGCTGGGCATTGCCGAGATCGAGGGCTGGTAGCCCGGCTCGGCCTATGGCCGAGCCTTAGGTCGGTACCGGTTCTCCGACCCGCTTCCAGACCATGAACACGTCTCGCCGCTCGATGGCCCAGCCCTCACCCCTGCGGACCAGCTGGTCCTCGTAGCGCACCCCGGTGATGAGCGAGTCGACCTCGCCCGCCGCGTCGGCAAAGTGCCGGGCGATCAGGTAGGTCTCGGTAAACCCCTTGTCCCCGTTGAGCTCCCGGAGCTGGTTCCCGATGAAGTGCTGGGTGGCCGGGAAGTGCTCCACCCCGGGACGGAGGATGTCCAGGTACGTATCGAGGGCGCCCTCGAACGAGGTCCCGTGGACATAGGCGTCGGCGGTGAAGCACGAGCGGACCAGGCCCCAGTTGCGCCGGTCGACCCCGCGGGCGTAGTTGACCATGACGCGTTGCATAGCCAGCTCGTCGCTGACATGCCGGACGGCGTCGGCCAGTTCGGCGGACTCGGCGCTCACGACTGCTGGCCCACGACCACCAGGGCGTCGGCCGCACAGACAACACCGTCGGCCACCCGGATGGGATTGACGTCGACCTCGGTCACCTCGGGCACCTCGAGGGCCAGCTCGCCCAGGGCCACCATGATGGCGGCCACCGCCTGTTGCTCGGTCTCGCTCAGACCGCGTCCCCCTTCCACCAGGCGGCCACCGAGCAGCCCGGCCAGCGCCTGCTGCGCGGTCTGGAAGGTGAACGGCGGCCGGAGCATGGCCGTCTCACTCAGGATCTCGATCAGGATGCCCCCCAGCCCGAGGACCACGGTGGGACCGAACACCGGGTCGTCGTGGATGCCGGCGGTGAGCTCGAAGCGGGCCGGGACCATCTGCTGGACGAGGACCCCGTCTCGCACCGCGTCGGGCGCTTTGGTGCCCACTTCGGCCAGCATCTCCTCGAACCCGACCCGCACCGCGTCGGGGCCGCGGAGCCCCAGGCGGATGGCGCCGTACTCGGTCTTGTGGGGCAGGTCATAGGACATCACCTTCAAGGCCACCGGGCCCTCGATCTTCTCAGCCGCGGCCACCGCCTCGTCAGGCGACTGCACCAGAACTTCTTCGGTGATGGGGATCCCATAGAGGGCGAGGAGCTCCTTGCTGGTCGACTCGAGCAGGGAGCGATGCCCGGCATGGCGACCCAGCAGCTCATGCGCCATGGCCGACCGCTCCTGGTTGGGACTCCATGACGCCCGGTCCACGATCTCCAGGGTGCGCAGCGAGAGGTCGGCCACCGCCCCCAGAGCGCGCATGGCCCGATGGGGATCGGTATAGGTGGGGATGCCTTCGACCTGCAGCTCGTCCAGCCAGGCCGTGGAGGTGAGGGCTACCGGTTTGTCGGTACCTCGGTAGAACTCGATGACCGCGTCGGTGTGCGGGCCGGGGATGGCCCAGATCACCGGGGCCACCATGTCGACGACCCGGGATTCCCCCACCGAATGGAGTACCTTGGCGAAGCTCTCGGGCATGGCTACCACCTGGGCGGTGGTGTCGACCGGGTTGGTCAAACTCCCATAGAAGGGCTCGGGCATCAGGGTCATCATGGCCTCTTGCTCGTCGGCGGGGATCTCAGGAACCTCGAGGCCAACGGCCGAGGCGGCGTCGGCCAACAGCACGCCGGCGCCCCCCGATGACGTCATGATGCCCACCCCTCGCGATGGCACGCGGCGCCCGTCCTGGAAGATGGTGCCCAGATCGAGCATCTCCTCCATGGTGGAGACAACGAAGACGCCGTACTGCCGGCATACGGCGTCGAGCACGCCTGCCGACCCGACGATCGACGCGGTGTGGCTCATGGCCGCCTTGGCCGCAGCGTCGGAACGGCCCGCCTTCAACAGGACGATCGGCTTGTCCAGTTCCGCCGCCCGACTGGCCGCGTCGATGAAGACGTCGGGGTCGCGCAAGGTCTCGGCGAACACCATCAACACCTTGGTCTCGTCCCGATCGACCAGGTACCGGAGCACGGCGGCGATGTTGACGTCGGACTCGTTGCCGGTGCTGACGAACCAACCCAGCTTCAGCCCGGCCAGCATGGCCTTGGTCGTGATGTAGGAGCCGAAGCCTCCGCTCTGGGAGACGAGGGCGACAGGGCCCGGCGCCGGCAGCGGGACGGTCGGAGGTAGGGCGAAGTTGGCCATCACCCCTCCCCACAGGTTCATGAAGCCCATGCAATTCGGCCCGATGACCCGCAATCCGGTGCGCAAGACCACATCGGTGATCTGGTCTTGCAGGGCAATGCCCTCTCCCCCGGCTTCGGCGAAGCCGGCGGTGATGACGGCGGCGCCGCCCACTCCCCGATCGGCGCACTCAGCCAGGGCGCTGGGCACATGCCGGGCCGGAACGGCCACGACGGCCAAGTCGACGGGCTCGGGAAGGTCTCGCACCGACTGGTAGGCGGCCACACCTTGTACCGTGTCGTCTCGTGCCGTCACCGGTGTCACCGGCCCGTCGAACGCCCGGATGAGGTTGGCGAAGACGTGTCCACCGATATTGGCCACTTTGTTCGACGCACCGATCATGACGATCGACTGGGGTGACAAGAGGCGGTCCAGGGCCGGGCGCGGGTGCTTGCCGCCTGAAGTCGCCTCGACTGTCGTATCGCTCATGGGGTCCCCCTCGTTCTCGGTCGGCTCTCCGTGCGTAGGCTGCGGGCGCGGCCGCCGCTCCCTGTCAGGTCGGTGTCCCGCCCATGCCCACCCGACTGACGGTCGGGATGGTGACGAGCCGCGGCACCAGCTTCTCTCCCATACCTACTACCTCGGCGAGGAACTCGGCACGACTGTCCACCGGTCGCAGGACCCCGGCATAGAGGTAGGTCACTCCTGCCCCGGCCAGCTGCTCGGCCGTGTCCACCAGCAGGTCGTCGATGTCGGTGACCCCGCTGTTGGTGGACAGGGTGTCCATGGCCAGGCCGCCCAACGACGACGCAATCGTCAACGGGGTGCGCCGCCCCATCGCCTCGGCGTGGCCGGCGGCGTAGTCGATACGGGCCTTCAGGTCATCGAGCGTCTCCATGGCGGCAGAGTGGCGCCGTGCCGCCGTCTGGGCCGGGTTGGGCATGGGCGCCCAACCGTCAGCCAGCTCCACCGCCCGACGGATAGCCCGCTTGGAGTTGCCCCCGATCCAGATAGGCGGATGCGGGTCCTGCACCGGCCGGGGCAGGGCGAAGTTGTCGTGGGCCTCGAAGTGCCGGCCGGTGAGCGACAGCGGCTCGCCCGACCAGGCCGCCTTCATGGCCACGATGGCCTCGTCGGTCAGGTCGTTGCGCTCGGCGAAGTCCACGCCCAACGCGGCGAACTCCGCTTCCAGGTAACCGGTACCGGCGCCCAGGATGACACGACCACCCGACAACACGTCCAGCGAGGCCACGGCCTTGGCGGTCAGGAAGGGGTTCCGGTAGGGCAGGACGCACAGGTGGGTCTGCAGCCGGATCGAGGTGGTGGCGGCGGCGGCAAAGGAGAGGGCCACGAACGGGTCGAGGGCATGGTGCCCGCCGGTGTCCATCCACGCCTTCTCCGGGAACGGGTGCTCGGTGACGAACACCGCGTCGAACCCTGCCGACTCGGCGGCGCGGGACATCTCGGCGATAGCCTCGCCGGACACGAACTCGTCGAGCTTGTCCACCCGTTGGGTCGGCAACCCCAGCGAGATTTTCATGCCGGGATGGTCGGAAGGGCTGGCGAACCGTACATGACACGTTTGTCTACTACCGGCTGGTCCATCACGACCAGGTAACGATAACATGCTGCTCACAACGGGCCAGGACCAGCCGGGATGCTCGCGTCAGCTTGCTTGATCCCGCTCATCGGGTCCATGACGGACCCGTGGATCGACACTGCGCGTCGAGCGCGGAAAGGGGGCTGCGGTGCTTGCGTTGCTGACCGAGGAGCAGCACATGCTCCAAGAGATTGCCGCTCAGCTGGCTCAATCCGTCGGACTTGCCAATCCGGGCGACCTGGACAAGGTCGACCGGGCCAAGGGATGGGCGGCACTGGCCGATGCCGGGCTGCTCGGGCTCCGGGCCCGAGACGACCAGGGAAAGCCCACGGCATCGGGTGTCGAGGTGGCACTGGTGGTGGAGGCATTGGGCGCCGCATTGGCTCCCCTCCCCTACGCCGGATCCGGCGTACTGGCCACCGAGCTCCTGTCCCTGGCGGCTGCACCGGAGGCATGGCTGACCGAACTGACCGACGGCTCCGCTCGCTGTGCCCTCCTGTTGAGCGAGGACCTCTCCCGACTGGCTCACGTGGACGAGCTGTCCAGTGCTTTTGCCTGGGACGCCGACCTCGCTACCCATGCGCTGGCCGTCGCTGGTGACGCGAATGCACCCCAGGTGGTCCGGGTGGCCTTGGGCGAAAGCTGGGCACCGGTCGAGGGGGCCGATCTGACCCGGGTGCTCAGGCGAGCCGGCTCGGCTCCGGCGCCCGACCAGATCGAAGAGGCCGGTCGCCCCCTGACCCGAGGACAGTTCGACACCTGGCTGGCCCTGGCCCTCACCGTGGTCAGCGCCGACATCGTCGGCGCCCTGAAACACGGGCTCGACGAGGTGGTGGGTTACACCAAAGAGCGCGTGCAGTACGGCGTCCCGGTGGGCTCGTTCCAGGCCGTCCAACACCTCTGCGCCGAGAGCCTGGTGGCCGTGGAGGCATCGGCCAGTACGGTCAAGTACGCGGCCTGGGCTGTCGACGAGCTCGACCCGGCCGAGGCCCTGGTGGCCGCCCGGACAGCCAAGGCCTACTGCTCCATCACGGCCCGAACCGTGGCCGAGACCATCATGCAGGTCTACGGCGGGATCGGGCAGACCTGGGAGCACATTGCCCATTTCGTCGCACGCCGCACGTACCTGGACCGCACGTCGTTCGGGGACGACGCCGTGCAGCTGTCGGCCATTGCCGACGCACGCCTGGGAAGTCGCGCTGACATGAGCACAGCTGTAGGAGGCCGTTGACAATGGACTATCGGGACACCGCAGAAGAAGCATCGTTTCGCGCAGAGCTTCGAGCGTGGCTCGAGGCCACTGCTCCGAAGAACTACGCGGAGATCAAGGACTACACCGAGCGGAACAAGATGCACCGCCAGTTCCACCACAGCCTGTATGAGGCCGGCTATATGGGGATGGCCTGGCCGGTCGAGTACGGCGGCCGTGGCCTCAGCCCCATCTACGACGCCATCTTGAACGAAGAGGCCGGTCGGTCGTCGAGCCCCCCGATCCCGGGCATGGTCAACTACCTGGGTCGGGCCATCTACACCTACGGCAGCGAAGAGCAAAAGACCCAGTTCCTCCCCACCCTGCTCA
>JAUTXB010000153.1 GCA_030838245.1 Acidimicrobiaceae bacterium | reverse complement strand
AGCCGATCGGCGAAGGTGGGTGGCCAGGCTCCCGAGGCGTCTGGCCAAAGAACGCGTGTCCGCCGCCGGCTTTACGTCCTCCCACGCTTCCAGCGCCAAGCGGGCATGCCGCACCTCTTCGGCCAGCAGGTCTGGCTGTTCCTTGGCCATTTTCTCTTCCCAGCCGACTTCCTCCAAGAGAGCGTCGATCACCGAGTGAGGATAAAGGACCAAGTTCCCGGGCAGCCCGACCAGCCGGCGTAAGGACAGTACGAGTACCTGCTCTGACCGTTCGGCCCGACTCGCCTGATCGAGCAGCACTTCCGTCCATTCGGGGCTGAGGAGTGTGGTGCACCGCGGACACCGGCCGTCGCGATTGGCGAGAAGTTCGGTCAGCATCAACTCACCCCCACAGTGCCGACAGGTGCCTTCGATCGGTAGTGCGTAGGTCATGAAGACAACCGGAGTCGATCAGGCGACATATTGTGATCATGCTGGAGGGAACGACCAGAACGCACCCCGCGATTGCGTGGTTTACCGATGAGTCGATGCCCCGTTAGAGCCATCGATGCTGGCTATTGGCTACCGACCATGCCAGCTCGACACGAGATTCCAGGTTCAGCTTGCGAAAGATATGACGGAGATGAAAGTCGACAGTGTGTCGAGAGAGATGGAGAACTGCCGCAGCATCCATGTTGGTCCCTCCTTCAGCCACCGTGAGAGCGACCCTCCTTTCGGCGTCTGTCAGGCTGGCCCAGCCGCTCATCGGTCGGCTCCCGGGACCGCGTTTGGAATGCTGATCACAGCGCCGGATCGCCCGGACGACGCGGCTGACATCCCGGGCGGCACCGGCCTGTCGGTATCCCGCTCGAGCCTGTGTGAGGAATGATCGGGCCACGGCATGATCGGACGAGGTAGCCAGGCGTCCGACGTCCTCGGCGGCGGACGCGCGAGCCCACACGTGCACGTGACTATTGGCGGCCGTCTGTAGGGCAAACAGGTCCTCCTCGAACAAACCGCGAGCGTGGATGGCGCTCGTTGTCAGACCGGGCAGCTCACGGTTGCTACGGGCCAGGTGTTCCATGGTGACTACCACCTCTCCGGCCAGTGGGCGATTCCCCGTGGAAAGCGCCACGCGTATCCACCACGGCGCCACGGTCGGATCCTCCAAGAGAATCCGGTGGAGACGGGTGGGTTCACGACAGGCCGCGGTCAATGTCTCAAGGGCCTCTTCCGGATTTCCCTCGGCTTCCGTGACACGGGCCCGTGCCTGGACGATGGCCGACTCGCCGTAGAACCCGATTGCCGGTGGAGAACCGACCTGGCTCCGTCCGACGGCGGCAGCTGCCGCGCTGAGGTCCCCCCGGTACAGCTCCACCGACGCCATGACCGACCTGGCCATAGACGAAAAGTAGGTGGTGCCTTGTTCGCTCGTCTGCCTCAGGCCGATTCTCACCAATTCAGCGGCAGCGTCCAGTTTTCCATGGGCCAATGCCAATCGAGCCATCTGAATCGGAATTGCAGGAGCCCAGAGGGTGTCGAACGTGCGTCGGATGCGCTCGGAGCTCAGCTCGATCAGCTGTCCGGCCTCGGTCAGCTCGCCGATGGAGGTGAGCATCGCGGCCAGGAGGAGCCGGGGATGGTCGGAGACGATCTGGCTCGGGACCCTGTCCGCCCGGTCCACGGCAGCACGAAGAAAGGCCGTCGCATCGGCCGGACGGCCGCCATCCCACGCCCACTGAGCGTTCGCCATAAATGCAGCGCCAAGCGCAGCATCGTCACCGAAGCCCTCGTCGCCGCCCATGATTGCGGCCACCATGGAGCGCATCCCGATCTCGTTTCCCTCGGACCTGAAGGATCGCAGTTGGGCCAGCTTGGCCTCGGCGTATAGAGCGTCTGGCAAGCCGGGTTGCTGGACCACATCCGAGGCCTGCATCGTGGCCTCGACCCACTGGCTGGCCATGAGGTGAACGGTCGACAAGACCAGGCGTAGACGCGCTATGGCGACCCCGTCATCGAGGATGGCGATCGCACGGCGAGCTAGCGCAATGGTGTCATCCACGCGGCCAGCTGCTAGGAGGGCACGGGCCGCCACCACCGATCGACCGGCTCGTCGATTGTCGTCCGGCGCGCTCAGCTCGAAGGCCCGCAAGGCAGCATCCGCCCCCGATGCCGGTGACTCGTCCACGGCTTGGCGCACCGCGCCGTCCAGTGCATCCAGGTCTCGCTCTTGCGCGGCCGGTGATCCTAGACTGAGGCCGCGACCTTCTCGCCGTGATCCAGATTGCGACCTATCACCGTCTGTCGCTTCCGCATGGCTGTCGCGGTTTTCGACCATGGCACAACGCCCTTGTTGCGTTTCTGTTAGCTGTCGATACCCTCGAAACAGGAAGGGCAAACGTCAGCAAACCACGCGTTTGGGGGATTCGGGTTCTGGGTCCATGTGTCAAGTTTGCTTGATGGCCACCACTCTGGTTCATGCGCCCCGGGCAGCCAGTCCTCCCGGGGCGACCGCTGCGCCGGAGTATTCGGCGGACCCGTCAGCCATCGTTGAATTACTCGCAGCCCACGTCGAGCTCATCGCCGACCTACTTGCCGTCCTCGATGGGAACGACCCTCTCCCATCGAAATCGAGTTGGGCAAGCCGCCTCGACGCGCCGCCGGTGCTGGGCTCGATATCCAGGGCGGCGCCCTTTGCCACGCTGCTTGAAATGCTCAGGTCGG
>JAUTXB010000145.1 GCA_030838245.1 Acidimicrobiaceae bacterium | reverse complement strand
CGACGCCGTTTCGAATCACGGTGGAGAACCGTCCGGCCACTTCCTCAACGCTGGCCATGGCCACCAGTGCGTCATCAACCGTGCGCCCGGGGCCACCGTCCCAGCGATCGTCCATACAGGGAAGGGCGGTGACCACCATGGCCGCGTTGGCGCGATTGAACTGACCGGGGACCCCCAACGTAACTGCGTGCCGCGAACCGTCGGCCAGGACGAGCTCGGTGCCCTCGAGCCAGGCTTGGCAGGTAGGCCGGCGGAACTCGCAGGTATCACAGGCCCACCCGCCGGACTCGCCGAACTCGATCCGACCGCCACAGGCCGGACAGCCCACCGCGTCTTCGTGCCAGACCTGCCCCGCCCCCACCCAGCGCACCTCGGACGCACCCGAAGCCGCCCAGGCCACCATGGGGTCGTCGGCGTTGGCCACCACCTCGGTTCGGGTGCCCTCGGCCAGCCCGAGGAGCGACTGCCGCCAACGTTCGGCCATCATCCGCACCTCGGCAATGCGGTCGAGCTGGTCCCGGGACAGGTTGAGCAACAACACCACCGCGGGATGGGTGTCCTCCATGAGCTGCCCGAGATAGCTCTCGTCCACCTCGAGCACCGCCGCCGCGCTGTCCTCGGTGCCGATGAGCGCGGCAACATGGCCGGCCGGCATGTTGGACCCGGTGGCATTGGTCGCCACCGAGAGACCGCCGGCTCTCACCGCCGCCGCCAGCAGGCGGGTGGTGGTCGTCTTCCCGTTGGTCCCGCTGACCAGGGCAACCTGTCGCCCCTGGGCCAGCGTCGACAACAGGTGCGGGTCCATGGCCAACCCGGCACGACCACCGATGACCGTACCGCTCCCGCGCCCGAACAACCGGGACAGACCGTTGATGGCCGAAGCGGTTCGGATGGCCGCGGCGGCGCGCGGGGTCAGGGCAGCTGCGGGTGACACGAAGGAGGACTTTGAGATAGTCACCGCTTGGGTTTGGTCCGGCTCAATTCGTCCGCCGTCGGCATGTGCTTCACTTTGGCCTCGTCGGGCAGGAGATCGACGATGGCGGCCATCACCGCCTTGGTGGCGGCCACCGCGTCCTCGTCGACAACGGGCATCGGTGCGCCCACCCTGACGGTGACGGTCGGTGGACGCAAGACGGTGGTCATGTTCGGGATGGACGAGGACCGGGGCCATACCTGCTCGGTTCCCCAGATGCCCACGGGCACGATGGCCGCACCGGTCTCGGCTGCCAGTCGGGCTGCGCCGGTCTTTCCTGTCAGCACCGGGTCGAAGAACGCCTCACCCCGAGGGATGGTCCCCTGGGGCAGCACCAGGACCACTTCTCCGGCTCGCAGTGCGGCCGCCGCCTCGCGCATCGGGGCTCCCGAGTGTGCATCCCGATCCACGGGGATGCCGCCCAGGGCACGGGCGATCCGGCCGATCACCGGGGCATTGAAGAGCTCTTGTTTGGCCATGAACCGAACGGGGCGTCCGATCCGGGCGGCCACGATGGCCAGGGCGGCAACGTCGAAATAGCTGCGGTGATTGGCTGCCAGCACGACCGGGCCGCTCGGCGGTACGTGGTCCAACCCGGCGACATCGAATCGAGCGTAGGGAAAGCTCTCGGCCCGAACGAACGGCCGGATGACGTGATAGGGCTCGAGCCCGAGGATCGACGGGACGCCTGGGGCCCGGTCCCAGTACTCGAGCGGCCATCGTCGGGCCAGCGCCCACGCGGCCAACCGCGCATCGGCGTTCAGGGGATGAGGATGGCCGACCAGAGTCAGCAACGGCACATCGAACACGCTGTCGGAGTAGGCATGGCTGGAGGCCAAGTCGACGCTCTGCTCCGAGGCCCACTGCCGGACGGCAGCCCGCTTTCCCGCTCCCCAGACGAAGCCCCCGTCGAGCCGGCCGGTATAGCGTCCGTCTTCGATCTGGTACCTGGTGGCCACGACCGCATCGAACCCGAGCATCACGGCCAGCGCGTCGATCAGGTCGATCGGCGTGGTGGTGGCCAGCACCAGAGTGCGACCGGCTCGCCGATGCTCGGCCAAGGCCTCGAGCGCGTAGGGCTGGACGAGATCGACGAGTTGGGTAGCTGCCGCCTTCCCCGCCCGCCGGGTGTCTTCTGCCGACCGTCCTCGCATCACCCGGGCCGCCGCCCGGGCCAGGGCGATGAACGGGGTCGTCTCGCCGAAGCGCTCGTAGAAGGCGTACAGGAGGTGGTCCCCGGGCAGCTCCCGCCCGGGAGCGAGCACTCCTTCGGCCATCAGCGCCGACTGCAGGATGGGGCCGCTCGGGCCGCGAAGCAGGGTCCGGTCGAGGTCGACGAACACCGCCGAGTGTGCCGGAGCCATGGCCACCACGCTATCGCCGATGGAGGCGAGAAATCCCACGAGACGAGGGAAGCGAGCGGACACTCCCGAGTCCGGAAATTGACCCCGGACGCGGTGAAGGGACCGCCGGGGGGGAGGGCGATCCCTTCACACTGACACGACAAGGAACGGAGGGGGGTTCCTGATCCCTGTGGTCTGAGATCTATTCTGCAGGATGCCGCACACATCTGTCAAACAGCTTTTCTAGATATCGCCTATCGTGTAGAGCGATGGAAGTTCGCCACTTACAAGCACTGGTCGCTATTGCCGATCATCGGACCTTCTCGGCCGCCGCCGACCACCTCGGTACCGTGCAGTCGAATATATCCGCCCACGTGGCCCGGCTCGAACTGGAGCTGGGCGCTCCCCTCGTCGATCGGGCCAATGGGCACCTCACCGAGGAGGGCCAGGTGGTGGTGGCCCGAGCCCGTCGGGTGCTCTCCGAGCTCGACGCCCTGGTCTCCGACGTCGCTGCCTGCAAGGACGAGGTCGCCGGGACGGTTCGGGTGGGGATGATCGGAACGACGGCACGGTGGCTGGTCCCCCAGGTCATGGAGGAGGCACGGAGGCGGCACCCCAAACTGCGACTGGTGGTGATCGAAGGCATCACCACCGGACTCGAGCCCCAGTTGGCCAACGGACAGCTCGATCTGGCCATCTTGAACCTGCCCGTGCCGGGTAAGGACCTGGTGGCCAAGCTCCTCTTCGAAGAGGACCTGGTCCTGGTGGTCCCCCAGGATCACCCCCTGGCTATTCGCGAGACCCCGGTACAGCTGGCCGAGCTGGCCGAGCTCGAGCTGTTGCTCCCCCTGCCGGGCACGGCCATGCGGGACGAGCTGGACGCAGCCACCCGGCCGGCGGGGATCACCTTGGTGCCGTCGGGCGAGATCGACGGTCTGCGGCTCATCGCCTCGCTGACCTTCGAGGGCTACGGGCCGTCCATTCTCCCGGCCACTGCCATTCCCCGATTCCTCCGACCGCAGTTCAAGCCGGTGCCGGTGGTGGGGCTGCCTCGTCGTCGGGTCGGGGTGGCCCAGCGGAGTCGGGGCCTGCCCTCCGCCCCGACCCGGGCGTTGTTGGAGCTCTTGGAAGCCGTGGTCTCGGACCCGACCGACCTGCCCGAGGGGCTCCATCTCAACGCCCACCGGGCCCCACGGTCGGGTTAGCCTCCCTCGATGCACGAGCGCTCTCCTGCTCGCCCGGGCCACCGGGAGCGGGCGGCGGGGCGGATCGGGATCGCCCTGGCGTCGATCGCCCTCATCGCCGCCGCCTGTTCGCCGGGAAGCACCGCTGGCAATGAGGGCATCGTGGGCCCGACGCCACCCTCCTCGGCAGACTTCCGTTTTGCCCAGCCGGGACCCTACGCGGCGGGCACGGCGCGCCTCGTCATGGCCAACGGCGATCGTGTCCAGGTGTGGTATCCGGTGGACAAGGCCGCCGTGCAGGGCCTGACCCCCTACACGTACCACCTGAGCCAGTGGCTGACCGACTCGGAGGTGGCATCTCCCGTGCTGGCCGGGATGCCCGACGCCGTGACCACCGACTCGTACCAGAACCTCCCCATTGCCAACGACACGGGGCCGAGCGGCGACCCCAACGGGTCTTTCCCCGTCGTGTTGTTCAGCCATGGGTACGCCTCGTACCCCGAGCAGTCGAGCTTCCTGACCGAGCACCTGGCCCAGTGGGGCTTCGTCGTGGCCGCCCCCGACCATCGATCCAGGGACCTGGCGTCAGTGCTGGCCGACTCCACCAACTCCCCGACCGCCTCATCGGATACGGCACCGGTCCTCGTCGACAGCGACATCGACGATCTCAACAACACCCTGGCCTACCTCCGCCAGCAAAACGGCACGCCCAACGCCTTGTTCCACCATCGCTTGGACTTCTCCAAGGTAGGCGTGCTGGGTCATTCGGCGGGAGGCGGCACCGCAGTGACGATGGCAAACAACCCAGTCGTGCGCACCTTCGTGGCCTTGGCTCCCGCGTCGGGCACGCCACCGTCGGCCCACAAGCCCGGCCTGGTCATAGACGGAAGCGCCGACAAGGTTCTGCCGCCCTCGGCCGTGCGGGAGCTCTACGCCGCGCTGCCGACACCCAAGCGCCTGATCGTCATCAAGGGCGCCGGACACAACGTCTTCGACGACATCTGCACGGTGACCTCCGACGGGACACGGCTGACCGACTTCCTCGCCCACATCACCGATGCGGGCGAGGGCCTGGCCGGTTGGGCCAGCAATGTGCCCGACGGGTGTCGCCGACCCGACGTCTTCCCGACCACGGCTCGCCCGCTCATCGACCAGGCAACGACAGCACAGATGCGGGCCGGGCTGGGTATCGACCAGCATCCGGTGGGGCTGGGCCCCGGACTGGACGACGCCTATCCAGGAGTCAGCAGTACCTACTGGCAAAAGCTTTGATCGCAGCCGTACTCACCTGAGCGGTTCGGATCGGCGAGTCAGAAGGTCCGTTCATCCTCGGGAGGCCGCGGTTCACGCCACATCCGCCACAGTGTCGGAGCTTCGCCGGGGCCGTGGAACTCGTCGATGACCTCGAAGCCGTAACGGGCGTACAGCGGAACGTTCCGCTCCTTGGAGGACTCGAGGTACGAGGGCATGCCTTCGCTGTCGATCTGGGCGAGCGCAGACCGCAAGAGGGCGGAGCCGATGCCCTGGCCTTGGCGAGCGGGCTCGGTCCCCAAGGTGGCCAGGTACCAGTGCGGCTCTTTGGGGTGGAGGGCGTCGATGGCCGTCAGGAGCTGGAGGGTGTTCACCATGTGCTTGCCCACGATGTACGGGAGC
>JAUTXB010000137.1 GCA_030838245.1 Acidimicrobiaceae bacterium | reverse complement strand
GGCTACTGTACGAACATATGTTCGATGCAATTGTCGACGGGCCCGAGGCGCCGTCGGACGCCGCTCAGGCCAGGGGTGATGGCCGAACCCCAATGAATGACAGGGCTCCTGCCGCCCGTGAGTCCCTGGCCGTGCTGGCCGAGCGGGCGCGGCCCACCTCCTCGAGCGAGAGCCAGCTCCTGCCGGTGATCCCTCCTCTCCAGGGGCTGTTTCCCGGTGGCGGCCTTCGCCGAGGGACCTCCATCGTCATCACCGGCGAGGGGACAAGCGAGCGAGGCACCGGCAGAGCGAGGGCCACCACCAGCGGGGTCACCCTGTGCCTGTCGCTCCTGGGTGCAGCCTCGTCGGCCGGGTCTTGGTGCGCGGCGGTGGGGCTCTGCGGCCTGGGGGCCGTGGCCGCCGACGATCTCGGGATCGACCTCGCCCGCCTGGTCCTCCTTCCCTCCCCCGGACCGAAGTGGGCCGAAGCCACCGCCGCTCTCCTCGACGGTGTGGACGTGGTGGTGCTGTGCCCGCCCTTCCCCGTCCGCCCGGCCATGGCCCGGCGGCTGTTGGCCCGCACCAGGGACCGGGGGGCGGTGCTCATCGTCGTACCCGGGCAGGCCGGCTGGCCGGAGGGCCCGGACCTGCGGTTGAGCGTCGGGAACACCCGATGGGACGGCATCGGCAGGGGGGACGGCCATCTCTGCCGGCGGCGGGTGACGGTGACCGCCACCGGTCGCCGGTCGGCGTCCCGGCCGCGACAGCAGGATCTGTGGCTGCCCTCGACGGCTGGATCCGTGGAGGTTGCCGGGACCGTAGGGGTTGCCGGGCCCGACAGCCTGACGGGGGCGCCGACGTGATGGACCGGCTGCTGGTCGTACGGTGCCCCGGCCTTCTCGAGGAGGACGAGGGGGGCGCCCTCCTCCGGACCTTCATCTCGGTGCTCGCCGCCGTGGAGGTGTACTGCCCCTGGGTCGAGGCCGTCCGACCCGGCATCTGCTCGCTCCCCGCCCGCGGGCCAGCCCGGTACTTCGGGGGCGAACAGGCCCTCGTCGACCTCGTCGCCGAGACCGCCGTCGCCATCACCGACGTCGAGGTGGGCATCGCCGATGGCCTCTTCGGTGCCGAGCTGGCCGCCCGGGCCGCGCTGGTGGTCCCGGCCGGGACCACTCCGGCGTTCCTCGCCCCGTTGCCGGTGTCCGCCCTCGGGGACCCCGACCTGGCCGAGCTGCTGGCCCGGCTCGGGATCCGCACCCTCGGGGACTTCGCCGCCCTCCCCGAGCGCCACGTCCTCGGTCGCTTCGGGGCCGATGGCGTGGCCTGCCATCGGGTAGCTCGAGGAGACACCGGGGAGCTCGCCGGGCTCCGCCAACCGGGGATCGACCGCCACATCGAGAGACACCAGCACGGGGGAAGGCCGGCAGCCAGCACCCAGGGCGGATTCTGGGGCGGCGCCAGCGACCGCGATGCCAGAGCGGCGCGGACCCTGGCCGACGTGCAACGCCTCCTCGGGGCTGACGGCGTGCTCCGGATCCGACTGCAGGGGGGTCGCAGCCCGGCCGAGCGGTCCCGGCTGGTCACCTGGGGTGCACGAGAGACCCCCGGCGACCGGACCCTCGACGCGCCCTGGCCGGGCCAGATCCCGCCGCCGGCCCCGGCCATCGTGCACACTCCTCCGCTCGGCGCCGAGGTGGTCGACGACGCCGGCAAACCGGTGGTGGTCTCGGGGCGGGGCCTCCTTACCGCTACGCCCGGGCGCCTGTCGGTGGCCGGTGGGCCGTGGACGGCGGTGACCGCCTGGGCCGGTCCGTGGCCGGCCGAGGAGCGGTGGTGGTCACGGGCCCGGCGACGAACGGCCCGGATGCAGGTCGTGCTGGGCGGCGAGGACGCCCGGCTGCTGTTGACCGAACAGGGCCGGTGGTGGGTCGAAGCCACCTACGGCTGATCAGACGAGCGGGAGCAGTACAGACAGCAGGTACCAGTGCCCTACGCAGAGCTACACGCGCATTCCAATTTCTCCTTTCTCGACGGCGCCAGCCATCCCGAGGAGCTGGTGGCCGAGGCCTCCCGCCTCGGTCTGTCGGCACTGGCCCTCACCGACCACGACGGCCTCTACGGGGCCGTCCGCTTCGCCGAGGCGGCCCGGGTCCTCGGCATGCCCACCGTGTTCGGCGTGGAGCTGGCCCTCTCCCCCTCCGCCCCCCGTACTGGTGTCCCCGACCCCGGGGGCACCCATCTGATCGTGCTGGCCCGCGACCCCGAGGGCTACGCCCGGCTCAGCCGGGCCATCGCCGAGGCCCACCTGGCCGGCGGGGAGAAGGGAAAGCCGATCTTCACCCTCGACAACCTGGCCGGCCGCCACCACGGCCACTGGCAGGTCCTGACCGGCTGCCGGAAGGGTGCGGTGGCCGGAGCCCTGACCACCGGCGGCCCTGCCGCGGCAGCGCGGCAGCTCGATCACCTGACCGACATCTTCGGACGCGACAACGTGGCCGTGGAGCTGTGGGACCACGGCGATCCCCTCGACACCGCCCGCAACGATGCCCTGGCCCTGTTGGCCGTGGAGCGGGGGGTGAGCCCGGTGGCCACCAACAACGTGCACTACGCCTCACCCGCTCGCTTCCCGCTGGCCACGGCCCTGGCCGCGGTGCGGGCCCGACGCCCGCTCGATGAGCTGCAAGGCTGGCTCCCCCCGTCGGCCATGGCCTGCCTGCGGTCGGAGGGCGAGCAGCGCCGCCGGTTCGCCCGGTGGCCCGGCGTGATCGAACGTGCTGCCGAGATCGCCGCTGGCTGTGCCTTCGATCTCAAGCTGGTCGCCCCCCGACTCCCCGACTTCCCCGTCCCGACCGGCCACACCGAACAGACCTGGCTCGTCGAGCTGGTCCATTGGGGAGCCCTCGACCGCTACGGCCCCCGGGAGGCCGAGCGGGTGCCCGGCGCGTGGGCGCGGCTCGACCACGAGCTGGCCGTCATCGACGCCCTCGGCTTCCCCGGCTACTTCCTCACCGTGTGGGACATCGTGCGGTTCTGCCGAGAAGAGGACATCTTCTGCCAAGGCCGCGGCTCGGCCGCCACCTCGGCCGTCTGTTACGCCCTGGGCATCACCAACGTGGAT
>JAUTXB010000123.1 GCA_030838245.1 Acidimicrobiaceae bacterium | reverse complement strand
CCCCTGCTCCAGCCCCTCGGGCGGTTCGGCGCCGCCGGTGACGAGCTTGGCCCCCTCGGAGACGCCGGTCTCGATGTAGCCCCGCACCCGGTTGCGCTGAACGTCGGAGATCAGGGGCCCCAGGTTGGTGCCTTCGGCCAGCGGGTCGCCGACCCGGTACTTTTCGGCCTTGGCGGCGGCGATGCGTTCGGCGTCGGCCAGGCGGTCGCGGGGGACGAGCATGCGGGTCAGCGCGGTGCAGGTCTGGCCCGAGTTGAGATAGCAGTTGGTGACGCCGGCGGCGACGGCCTTCTCCAGGTCGGCGTCGGGCAGGATCACGTTGGCCGACTTGCCGCCCAGTTCCAGCGTCACCCGCTTCACCGTGGCGGCGGCCAGCTCGGAGACCCGCTTTCCGGCCCGGGTGGAGCCGGTGAAGCTCACCATGTCGACGTCGGGGTGGGCGGCGATCGCCTCGCCCACCACCGGTCCGAGCCCGGTCACCAGGTTGAAGACTCCGGGAGGTAGGCCGACCTCGTCGAACACCTCGGCGAGGACGAATGCGTTGAGCGGCGCCACCTCGCTCGGCTTCAGAACGACGGTGCACCCTGCCGCCAGTGCCGGTGCCACCTTCGCCGCGATCTGATGGAGTGGGTAGTTCCATGGGGTGATGGCGCCGACCACGCCGATCGGCTCGCGAACGATGAGGGAGTTCCCCACCTCCTGCTCCCAGGTGAAGTCCGTGGCTACTTGGGCCATCGAGCCGAACGTCATCATGGGCAGGCCGACCTGGATGAGCCCGGACAGCGTCAGCGGCATGCCGACCTCATGGGTGATCATGTCGGCGAGCTCGTCCATCCGTGTCCCCAACGCTTCTTGCACCCGGGTCAACATCTTCGCTCGCTCTTCCACCGACGTGTTCGCCCAGGCCGGAAAGGCTCGACGCGCCGCGGCCACGGCACGATCGATGTCCTCCACCGTTCCTTCCGGAACGGTGGCCAGCTCCTCTTCGGTGCTGGAGTCGATCACGCTCAGCGTGCCCGTCCCGGTCGAGGCCACCCACGCCCCGTCGATGTAGAGCTTGTCCCGGTTGTCCATATCGAGGCCTCCTCGGCAGTTCGTACCGTCGTCCTCACCCTAAACCCGGACGACCCATCTGCGGGCCCCAGGAACCCGTTGGACCCGGTTGCACCCAGTGCGCGGCCCCACCCGTTGCATCCGAGCCGCCAGATATATAGAGTTCCCTATGTAAGTCGGGCGCCGAACGAGGATCCGGAGGGGCGACCAGGTGGCACTGACCCAGGAGGAGCGCAAGGCGGAGACCCGGGCGCGGCTCCTGGCCGCGTCTGCCGACCTGTTCGCCGAACACGGAATCGACGGGGTCTCGGTCGATGCCGTGGCCGCGGCGGCCGGGCGGACCTCGGGCGCCGTCTATGCCCATTTCGGGTCCAAGCAGGGTCTGCTGTTGGCCCTCCTCGACTCGTGGCAGCAGTCCTTCCTCGCCGTTCTGTTCGCCGAAGTGGCGGTGACCGACGAGCCGATCGACCAGCTGGGAGCGGTGTGGGGCAACATCGGGAAGGGCACTGACGAACGGGTCCGACGCTGGATGCTGCTGGAGCACGAGCTGTGGTTGCGGGCGGCCCGCGACCCCGATGTGGCTCAGGTCCTTCAGACCCGCAACCGGGAGACCCAGCCCCGAAGCGAGCGAGAGCTGGCTTGGTGGGCGACCGAGGTGGGCTCGCGGCCGGTAGCCGCGCCCGACCAATTGGCCATCTTGGTCAAGGCCTTGTTGCACGGCCTGGCCATGCAACAACGGGTCGACCCCGGATCGGTGAGCGACGAGACCGCCGTTGCCGGGCTGGCCGCACTCCTCGGGCTCGATACCGAGGCCACCGTCACCACTTCCGACATCGCAGGACGAACCACAACGAGACAGGAGCACCCCTGATGAACACCGAGATCCGCCAACGGCTTGGTATCGAGTTCCCGATCTTCGCCTTCACCCACTGCCGCGACGTGGTGGCCGCAGTATCGAACGCCGGTGGTATCGGTGTGCTCGGCGCCATCGCCTTCAATCCCGAACAGCTCGAGATCGAGCTGACATGGATCGACGAGCACGTAGGCGACCACCCCTATGGCGTCGACATCGTCATTCCGGCCAAATACGAGGGCATGGACGAGATGGACCCCGAAAAGCTGGAGGCTCAGCTCCAAGGGATGGTGCCCCATACCCACCGTGAGTTCGCTCGGAAACTCCTGGCCGACCACGGCGTGCCGGAGATCCCCGAGAATGAGGAAAAGAGCACGGGCATGATGGGTTGGACGGCAGCCCACGCCCACGGGCTGATCGACGTCGCCCTCCGACACCCCAAGGTCAAGCTCATCGCCAACGCGCTGGGCACCCCGCCGCCCGACGTCGTCAAGCGGGTCCAAGGCGCCGGCCTGATCATCGGGGCCCTGGCCGGCTCGGTCAAGCACGCCATGCACCACAAAGACGCCGGTCTGGACTTCGTCATCTGCCAGGGGTCCGAGGGCGGCGGCCATACCGGAGACGTCGGAAGCATCGTGTTGTGGCCCGAGGTGATCGACGCAGTCGCTCCCCTGCCCGTCCTCGCCGCCGGTGGCATCGGAAGTGGCCGCCAGATGGCTGCCGCACTGGCCATGGGCGCGCAGGGCGTGTGGACGGGCACGCTGTGGCTCACGGTCGAAGAGTCGTCGTCCCCGCCGGCGCAGATGGAGACCTACCTGGCCGCCACCAGCCGGGACACCATCCGGTCGCGGTCGTTCACGGGCAAGCCGGCCCGCATGCTGAAGAACGACTGGACCGAAGCCTGGGAGGCCGACGACACCCCGGATCCGCTCCCCATGCCCTTGCAGATGCTGGTGGCCATCGAAGCCGTGTCACGCGGGTCGCGCTACCCCGTTCAGGCCAAGGACGTGAGCTTCAATCCGTGCGGCCAGGTCATCGGCCGAGCCACCCGGGTGCGCAAAGCCAAAGACGTCGTGTACGAGATGGTTGAGGAGTACATCGAGGCGACCGAGCGGCTCCAAGCCGAAGTCACCGTCTGACCTTCAGGTGCACTGCTACGGCCGCGTGTCGGAGCGGTGCACCGAGACGGCGTACGAATCGCCCCCGGTGAACGGCGAACGGTCCCACGTGCTCCAGCGCTCGGCCAGGCTCAGTCCAGCGAGGGCAGCCAGGCGGTCGTACTCGATGGGGTCCAATCCACCCCGGCGAAGCGAGAACCCCGCCACGACAAGGCCGGACGGTCGCAGGTGCCGGACGGCTGTCTCCAAGACGGCTCCCTCGGTTCCGGGGCTCACGAAGATCATGACGTTGCCCGCCATCACCACGGCCTCGAACTCCCGGCCGAGGTCGAGCTCGGGATCGGCGAGGTCGGCACGGTGCCACGACAGTTCCGGCGCCTTGTGGCGGGCGGTATCGAGCATGGCCGCATCGAGGTCGACGCCAGCCACATCGAGTCCGCGGCGTACCAGCTCGATGGCCACGCGACCGGTGCCGCATCCGGCATCGAGAACAGAACGCACCCCGAGCGAAGCGACGAAATCGGCTTCCCCGTGGACGTCCCTGCCGGCCGACGCCAGTGCATCGAACCGCTCGTCGTAGCGATCGCCCCGAACGCCGTCGCCACTGAGCCATGGGTTGTCACCGCCGGCGTCATTCACGACTGACGAGCGTAGGTCGTGCGACGCGCCGGAAGCGCACGAGACAGGACTACGTATCTCTCGTCGGCATGACAGGATCGTGGACGATGGCGCCAGACCGGCAGCGGCACGTACCCAGGTCGATCGCCTTCTGGCTGGTCGTCTACGTGTTCGCCATGGGCATGCTCGGAACGACGCTCCCTACGCCGCTGTACGTGCTGTACCAGGCGTCGTGGCACTTCTCCGAGGGCATCGTCACCGTCATCTATGCCAGCTACGCGGCCGGAGTGATGCTCACGCTCCTGTTCGCCGGCCGGTCGTCCGACCAGGTGGGCCGGCGACCGGTCCTCGGAATAGCCCTGGCGTCGAGCACGGTCAGCACCATCGTGTTCATCGTGGCCCCGGGGCTCGGGCTCCTGTTCGTCGGGCGAGTCCTCTCGGGCCTGGCGGCCGGGCTGATCACCGGGACGGCGACGGCGGCACTGACCGACCTGGCCGGACCGTCGGGTGGTCGCCGGGCCTCCTTGGCGTCGACGGCGGCCAATATGGGCGGTCTCGGGCTCGGGCCGCTGGTGGCAGGGCTGTTCGCCGAGTACGGGCCGAACCCGACCGTGCTGGTGTTCGAGGTGTACTTGGGCCTGCTGGCGGTCGGAGCCGTCTTCCTCCTCGTCTCCCCCGAAACGGTGGAGCAGAAGAGCCGACTGACCTACCGGTTCCGAGGTCTGGGGATCCCATCAGAAGGGCGCGGGGAGTTCCTGGCCGCCTCACTGGCCGGGTTCTCTGCATTCGCCCTTCTCGGGCTGTTCAGCTCGTTGGCCCCCTCGTTCCTAGCCACCGTGCTGCACGAGGACAACCGGGCGGTCGCCGGCGCCGTGGTCTTCCTCATCTTCGCGGCCGCCACCGTGACCCAGATGACCCTCTCACGCGTGGCCAGCCGAACCGTCATGCTGGCTGGTCTGTGCATCTTCCCACCCGCCCTGGCTCTCATAGTCGGTGGGCTTTCGCAAGCATCGTTCGCCCTGTTCCTGGTGGGCACCGCCGTCGGGGGTGTGGCTGCCGGCTGTCTCTTCCTCGGCAGCCTGTCCACCGCCAACCGACTCGCTCCGACCGCCACGCGCAGTCAGGTTGTATCCACCTATTTCCTGTTCGCGTACATCGGGCTCACCATCCCCGTGATTGCTGTCGGAGTCTCTTCTCAGCACATCGGCGACTTCCGGGCCACGCTGTTCTGCGCCATCGTCCTGGCTGTCCTGTGCCTTTGTTCCGGGATAGCCATCATGAGGGCACGGACGCCTGAGCCGGGGGCCTAAGCCCCAGACCCTTGGAGAACCCAGCCTGAACGACTACCCTTTCGCGGCAATGTCTCCAGCCAACGCAGCCCGGTCGCCCCGCCTGGCCAAGCTGGGGGGCATGGCGCTGGCCGCAACAATGCTGGTCTCGGTACTCGTTGGCGGCCTCAACGCCGGCCCGGCTCATGCCGATGGCGCCATCGCCCCCACCAGCTTCTGGTTGGCCCAGCCCGACGGCGGCGTGCTGGCCGTCGGCAACGCCCCTTCCCTGGGTTCGACGCCGCCGCTCAACCAGCCCATCGTCGGGGCGGCGGCAACCCCGGACGGCGGCGGCTACTGGCTGGTGGCCTCGGACGGCGGGATCTTCACCTTCGGCGATGCGGGGTGGTACGGATCACAGGGCGGCCATCCGCTCAACCAGCCCATCGTAGGCATGGCCTCCACACCCGACGGCAGGGGCTATTGGCTGGTGGCCTCCGACGGGGGGATCTTTACCTTCGGCGACGCCGGCTTCTACGGTTCCGAGGGTGGCCAGCCCCTGAACCAGCCCATCGTGGGCATGGCCGCGATGCCCGACGGCAAGGGCTACTGGCTGATCGCCTCGGACGGCGGGGTCTTCACCTTCGGCGACGGCAACTTCTTCGGATCCATGGGGGGCCAGCCGCTGAACCAGCCGATGGTCGGCCTGACGGCCACCCCGGACGGTGGCGGCTACTGGATGTTCGCCGGCGACGGGGGCGTCTTCACGTTTGGAGACGCGGGGTTCTACGGCTCCACCGGCAGCATCGCCACCGAACCGGCGCAACGGGTGGTGCCCACGGGTTCGGGTCGCGGGTACTGGGTGGTCGACCAGAACGGGACGTCCTACGGATTCGGCGACGCAGGGAGTGGTCCTCCGCCCACTCAGGCGCTGCTCCTGAAGCCCATCACCCCGGGCGACCGCGCCATCCTCTTCGCCCTCCAGCAGTTGGGCAAGCCGTATCTCTTTGGGGGCGACGGACCGAACGCCTACGACTGCTCGGGGCTCACCTACACCTCATGGAGGGCGGCAGGCGTCGGCATCGCCCGGGTGGCCAACGCCCAGTACGAAACGGCGGGCGCGCCCGTGGCCCTCAACGACCTCCAGGCCGGCGACCTGGTCTTTTGGGGCGACGACCCCACCAATCCGGACAGCGTCTACCACGTGGCCATCTACATCGGAGCCGACCAGACCATCGACGCGCCCAACGTGGGCTACAACGTCCAGGTGCTGACGGTCAACCGGCAGTACTGGTTCTACCCCATGCCCATCGGCCGACGACCTTAGGGACGAGGCCGAGGTCGCCCACCCGCGAGGACGGGCCGCTCGAGCTGGGTTGTCTCGCCGCAGGACACGATGCGGCGTACGTGCCGGTAGGGTACCTTTTGGGAAAGAACGACACTCCGATTGGGGGGCCCAACGGTGCAGATCTCGACCCTACTTGCGGCCAAGGGAACAGCCGTCGACACCATCCGCGGGGATGCCACCGTCGACCAAGCAGTGGCCGAACTGTCCCGACACAAGATCGGAGCGCTGGTTGTCTCCTCCGACGGCCAACACATCGAGGGCATCGTGTCCGAACGAGACGTGGTCCGGATGCTCCATGAGCTCGGTGACGATCTGGTGCACCAACCGGTGTCGTCGATTATGTCGTCGACGGTGTACACCTGTTCCCCCGATGACAACACCGACCTTCTTATGAGCATCATGACGGACCGCCGTATCCGCCATGTCCCGGTGGTGAAGGACGGCATCCTCGCTGGCATCGTGAGCATCGGAGACGTGGTCAAGAGCCGGATCGGCGATCTCGAAAAGGACCGGGCCGAGCTCTTCGACTACATCAACGCCCGCTGACAGGGTCCCCCCTCACCAATCCCGGCTCCTCGGAGCCGGAGCCGCTCCGGTACCATTCGGCGGCAGGACGTTGGGTGATTGCCGCCTCGGTCCTGGGGTCGGGTATCGCCGCGTTGGACGCCACCGTCGTCGGCATCGCCCTCCCCACCATCGGGAGGGACTTCCATACCGGCCTCGGGCCGCTGCAATGGGTCGTCACCGCCTACACGCTGACGCTGGCGGCCTTCTTGCTCCTGGGTGGAACCCTCGGCGATCGGTTCGGCCGCCGGCGCGTCTTTTCGATCGGCATCGCCTGGTTCGCCGTCACCTCGATGGCCTGTGGGCTGGCTCCCAATGCCGGGTTCCTGATCGCCATGCGGGCCCTGCAGGGCATCGGGGCCGCCCTCTTGACGCCGGGGAGCCTGGCCATCTTGCAGGCATCCTTCGATCCCGAAGACCGAGCCCAGGCCATCGGCGCCTGGTCGGGCCTCGGAGGCCTCACCACCGCCGCTGGTCCCCTGATCGGCGGGTACCTCATCTCTGTTGCCTCATGGCGATGGGTGTTCTTCATCAACGTTCCCATCGTCGTCGTGGTCCTTTTCCTCACCGCTCGCCACGTACCCGAGTCCCGGGACCCGACCACCACCGGTGCGCTCGATAGCACCGGGGCGACCCTCGGCATCGTCTGGCTCGCCGCCCTCACCTACGCACTGATCGAAGGGCCCAGCTTCGGGTGGTCCTCTCCGGTGATCACGGCCATGCTGGGCGTCGCCCTGGTCGGACTGGCGTCATTCCTCGTCGTCGAGATGCGCCGGCGGTCCCCGATGTTGCCGTTGTCCCTGTTCCGCGCCCGCCAGTTCAGTGCCACCAACGCCGTCACCTTCGTGGTCTACGCCGCGTTGGGAGGGGCCCTCTTCCTGTTGCCCATCGAGCTCCAGGTGGTCTCGGGATACTCGCCGCTCGAGTCCGGACTGGCCCTGTTGCCGGTGACCATCATCATGCTGGTGCTCTCGGCCCGCTCGGGGCGGCTGGCCACGCGATTGGGGCCTCGGCTGCAGATGAGCCTCGGGCCCATTGTCGTCGGAGCGGGTCTTGCCCTGCTCATCCGCTCGACCGACGGCTCCAACTACATCGTGTACGTGCTTCCCGCTGTTCTCATCTTCGGGATGGGGTTGGCTATCACCGTCGCCCCCCTGACGGCTACCGCCATGTCTTCGGTCGCCGTCGAGCATGCCGGTCTGGCTTCGGCGGTGAACAACGACGTGGCTCGAACGGGCGGCCTGATCGCCGTGGCCATCCTGCCCGCCTTGGCCGGCATTACCGGGAACAGCTACCTACACGCCCACCAGTTCGCCGGTGGGTTCCGGACCGCCGTGGAGATAGCCGCTGGTGCCTGCGTGGCAGGAGGCGTCCTCGCCGCCGTGGCCATACGCAACCCACCCCGACCCCAGACCGCCACGCCCGAGCTCGAGTGCCTGCATTGCGCTCTCGATGCCCCGCCGGTCCGGACCTAGTGCCACTGAGGCAGCCGTTGCCTCGAACCTCGGTAGCTCCGGGGTGCAACCGGCGCCGTCGGACGAGGACCGTGGCCGGCATGGCCCTGCTCGTCGTGGGGCTGATCTCCTATGGCATGGGGACCCCCGCCGCGCCGGCCTCGGCGGCCGCCTCGTCGGGCCGGCCACCCACCCGGATCGCGTGGACCGCGTGCCCTGACGAGAACGACCTGCAGTGTGGTTCCGTGGTGGTCCCGCTCGACTACCACCACCCCTCGGGGGCCACCATTTCCTTGGCTTTGGCCCGAAAACCGGCGGCCGACCCCAACACCCGCATTGGCGTGCTGCTCTTCAACCCCGGGGGGCCGGGCGAAAGTGGCGACCAGATCCTGCCCGTGGTACTCGGCCTCCTGCCCCCCACGGTCGTCTCCCGGTTCGATGTCGTCAGCTTCGATCCTCGAGGGACGGGGGCGAGCGACCCGCTCGACTGTGGAACATCGCCATCGGCGGTCACCAGCGTCCTGCCCGTCCCGTCTGGGCCCGGGCGGCCCCTGCCCGGGACGTCGGTGTTCACCGCCATGGCCCGAGCCTGCACGGACCATCACGGCAGCCTGAGCTCTTCGCTGACAACCGAGGCCACGGCTCGCGACATGGATCGGATCCGGGCTGCGCTGGGCGCGGCCCAGATCAGCTATCTCGGTCTTTCCTACGGCACTGTCTTGGGAACCGTCTATGCCGACCTGTTCCCACATCGGCTGCGGGCCATGGTCCTCGATGGCGGCGTCGACGTCAATGCCACGCTGGCGGTGCAGGCAGCCGACGAGGCTCCGGCAGTCGAACGGTCGCTCGAGCACTACCTGCGCGGGTGCGCGGCCGACCCGAGCTGTCCGTTCGGGCCTGACTCGACGGCGATGTTCACGTCGCTCCGCGACCAGCTCGAGGTTCATCCCCTCCCGGCACCCGGGAACGGCGACGCCAATCCCGTCACGGTGGGCGACCTCGACACGGCCACGCTGCTCGCGCTGAGCGCTCCCGATTTCACGCCCTCCTACCCGACGGCGCTGTTCGACGCCCGGCACGGCAACGGCACGCCCCTGCGCCAGCTGGCCTTGGCGCTCGACGACAACCTCTCGGGTGCTCCCTTGGTTGACGCGTCGTGGGCCATCGCCTGCAACGACTTCGCTTCCCATTTGGGGCCAGCGGCAGCCGGGGCCGAGGCGCGATCATTGGACGCCCGCTATCCCCTGATCGGCGGCTATGCCGTGACGTACAACCTGGGTGGGTGCGTTGCCTGGCCGAAGTCCGTGCAGGCCATCAAGAACCTGTACCCACGCCACGTCCCGCCGGTGCTCGTGATCGGCAACGTGGGTGATCCCAATACGCCCCTCGTCGGCTCGCGACATCTGGCTGATGCATTCTCCGCAGCCACCCTGGTGACGTGGAACGGTTGGGGGCACACCTGGTTGCTCAACGGATCGAGTGACGCGTGCATGGTCAGGGTCGTCGATGGGTATCTCATAGGACAGCGCCTGCCGAAGCCGGGGAAGCGGTGTGGATAGGGCCGTTGTTCATGCTGAGAGGGACCTGCGGAATATGCCGCATGAGGGAACTGCAGGAGTAGGGTCGAATTGAGACCGGGTGCCTCGAGCACCTCGCCGAGGGAAGAAGCGACGGATGGAATCAAACGAAGAGCCACACATCCGGGCCCCTGGCACACCGGACGATCGGGTGGACGCGGACCCGCCCGCCTCCGCCGTCGACCAGGGCACCGCGCCGGTCGTCACCCCAGAGCCCCCACCGACCGGTGTTCCCGCCACTAGGGCCGGACGCCTGTGGATGGCGTTGGTCCCCGCCTTGGTTTTCCTGGTCGTGTTGCTGGTGTTCATCTTCCAGAACCTGCACAACGTCAAGATCAGCTTCTTCACCGCTTCGGGATCGTTCCCGCTGGCCCTTACCGTCCTCTTGGCCGCCGTCGTTGGTGCGCTCATCGTGCTGTGCCTGGGGTCGATCCGTATCCTCCAACTTCGTCGCACGGTGAGGCGTCGATCACGGCAGGCTCGCTCCGCCAACGAGCAACCGTGACGCCCTGGTGGCCCTGAGGGGATTTTGCCGCCCGCCATCGTAAGCTGCGGACATGGACTCCTGCGCCCAACGAGAACGCGCTTCGCTGGCCGATTTGCTCGTCGAGGTGGGCCCCGACGCCCCTACCCTGTGTGAGGGTTGGCGAGCCCGCCAGCTCGCTGCCCACCTCATCATCCGGGAGCATCGACTCGACGCCGTTCCGGGCATTCTCTTTCATCCCTTCGCCGGGCACACCGATCGTGTCCTGGCTCGGTACGCCGATCGCCCCTTCGCCGAACTCGTGGCCACAGTGCGATCCGGGCCGCCGGCCTGGTCGCCGACCCGAATCCCGGCGGTCGACGCCGCGGCGAACACGGTCGAGTTCTTCGTCCATCACGAGGATGTCCGACGGGCCCAACCCGACTGGTCCCCCCGGTCCGACGACCTCGCGCTGGAGCACGCGCTGGCGGCGCGACTCTCGCAGATGGCCAAGCTCTCGTTCCGGCACTCACCGGTCGGGGTCCGCCTCGAGCCCGTGGGCCATTCCCCGATCGAGGCAAAGTCCGGGGAGGGCACCGTGGCCATCGTCGGCCCTCCGGGCGAGATCGCCATGTTCATGAACGGGCGGCGTGGCCATGCGCGCGTCGAGCTGCGCGGGCCGGCTGATGCCGTTCGGCGGCTCGAGCAGATGTCGCTCGGGATCTGACCGAAACGGACGTCCCCCTCAGCGCCGGGCGGGTGGGTCGGCCTGTTCTCCGAGGTGGGACGAAAGGGCACCCAACGCGTCGCGGATCTCCTTGCGGACGGTCCCGTCGACGATCAGACCATCGGAACCAACGGCCGACCGGGCAACGGGAATGTGAGCGCAGGCTCCCTCGACGATGTCACTCCCGGTGTACCCGAGCACGGTACGCAACGATCGATGGGCCTCGGCTGCGCCGGTCGGCGACCCTGATGCGTTGATCCACGCCACCGGCTTCCCGTAGGTCTCCCCACCCCCGACCGTCCAGTCAAGAAGGTTCTTCAACGGTCCGGGAAGAGCGCCGGCGTACTCCGGTGTCGAGAACAACAGGGCATCGGCCCCGGCGATACCGGCCCGAAGATCGGCGACTGCAGGGTGCAGGGGCACGACGTCATCGTCCGGATTGAAGAGGGGCAGCCGGCCGAGACCCTCGTAGAGCCGGGCAGCCATGCCCTCGGGGGCCACGGCTTGTGCCGTACGCAACAGGGCTGTGTTGGTGGACCCGGACCGTAAGCTCCCCGTGAACATGAGGACCCGGCTTGGACGCACCATGGAACCCAGGATAGGGATAGCACCCTGGTGGACCGACCAGATCGCCGACCCTATTGGCATCGGCCCGATCGCCGCCATGTCGGAAAATGCCACTCGGTACCATCCAAGGAAGATGCCTCAATGTGCACGCGCACATACGAACCAAGGAGACCGCCATGACAACGTCAGACCAACAACCCCAGGTGGCAGTGATCGGTCTCGGCATCATGGGGTCGGCCAT
>JAUTXB010000118.1 GCA_030838245.1 Acidimicrobiaceae bacterium | reverse complement strand
CTGGCCGACGCGGTGGAGTGGCTGAACGGACTGCCCGGAGAGCCGGGATATGTCACCGAGACCTTCTGTGTGTCCTCGAGGTACTTCCAGCCGGAGAACGGGGCACGGATCGACGCCGTCCGTTCGGCCATCGAGGCCCAATTCGCCGGGTCCCCGCTGTGGCCGGTGCTGATCACCAGCCTGCTCGAGGCGGCCGATCGGGTGGACTCGACGACCGGCCTGCAGATGGCATACCTGAAGCAGTGGGCCGACCGCTCCCATCGCCCCTTGGAGCTCCGGGTCCCCGATCTGCTGGCCGGCCCCGGCGTCGCCCTGCGGGGCGACGCATTGTCGCTGGTGGCCGGCGGCCAGCTCGATGCCTGCGACCTGGCCTACTTGGATCCCCCCTACAACCAGCACCGCTACGACGCCAACTACCACGTGTGGGAGACGGTGATCGAGTGGGACGCGCCGTTGCACTACGGGGTGGCATGCAAGCGGTTGGACATCAGGGACACGGAGGGCCGAAGCCCCTTCAATAGCCGGCGCACCATGCCCGACGCCCTGGCCCGAGTGGTCGGGGCGGTGGACGCCGAAGTGGTCGTCCTGTCCTACAACGACGAGTCCTGGCTCTCCCTGGCCGAGCTGCACGACCTGTGCCGGCCCCGGGGCCACGTCGAGGTGCTGGCCTTCGACTCCGCCCGCTACGTCGGGGCGCGGATCGGCATCCACGATCCGAAGGGCCGCAAGGTGGGGACGGTCTCGCGGCTCCGCAACACCGAGTACGTCCTGGTGGCCGGCGAGCGGGCTCGGGTCCGGGCCATGGCTGAGGCGGTGGCCGTGGCCGGCCTGGGCGGGCCGGTCAGGCCGAGCTCGGCCGTCGCTCCGAAGTCCGTTCGGGCTTGACCGCTCCGTCAACGCCCTGACAACGTGGGCCGAGCTCGAGCAGGCGAAAGGGACCGTGGTCATGGGTGCACTGGATGGACGGGTAGCAGTCATCACCGGCAGCGGCCGGGGGATCGGTCGGGAGCACGCGCTGTTGTTCGCCGCCGAAGGGGCCAAGGTGGTCGTCAACGACCTCGGCGGCTCGGTCGACGGCTCCGGTGACGACCGGTCTGCGGCCCAACTGGTCGTCGACGAGATCACCGCGGCCGGCGGCCAGGCGGTGGCCAATGGCGACGACGTGACCGACTGGGACGGAGGCGAGCGGCTGATCGATGCGGCCATCGAGGCCTACGGCGACCTCCACGTGCTGGTCAACAACGCCGGCATCCTCCGAGACCGGGTCCTCGTCAACATGTCCGAGCAGGAGTGGGACTCGGTCATCCACGTGCACCTGAAGGGCCATTTCGTGCCCACCCGGCACGCCGCCGCCTATTGGCGGGAGCAGACCAAGGCGGGCAAGGAGGTCAGGGCGGCGGTGGTCAACACGTCGTCCACCTCGGGCCTGCTCGGCAACCCGGGACAGTCCAACTACGGGGCGGCCAAGGCGGGGATCGGCGCCTTTACCACCATCATCGCCGAGGAGCTGACCCGATATGGGGTGCGGGTGAACGCCATCGCCCCCGCCGCCCGTACCCGCATGACCGAGCAGACCCCAGGGCTGTCGGACATCGTCCAGGCCCCCAAGGACGCCGCCGTGTTCGACTCCTGGGACCCGGCCAACGTCTCGCCCTTGGTGGCCTACCTGTCCACCGAAGGGTGCCCGGCCAACGGCAAGGTGTACTTCGTCCAAGGTGGCCAGATCCGGCTCTTCCAGCCGTGGACGATGACGGACACGCTCGAGAAGGACGACCGCTGGACTGTGGCCGAGCTGCAGACGGAGATGCAGCGCCTCGACGGCTGACGTGGAACCGGGGACCGGGCCGGAGCGGCCAGCGTCACCCGAGGAGTTGGAGACCCAGGCGTCTCCGGGGGGTGCGGAGGCCCCGACGGCACCGGGGGTTTCGGAGGCCCGGTCGTCCCCCGACGACTTCGAGAGCAGGTTGGTGAGCTTCGAGTCGGGGGCAGGAGCGGGGGCTGAAGGTGGCGTCATCGTCCCCTGGCCGGTCCTGCTGCGTCATCGAGCCCACCACCGGGTCCGCTCTTCGGACCGCTACCAGTGGTGGGTGCTGTGGACAGTTCTGGCCGGCCTGTTGTCGGTCAACATCACCTTCACCGTTTTCGTGGTGGCGCTGCCCCAGGTGGCCGGTGAGCTCCACACCTCGGTCTCCACCCTGACCTGGACATCGACCGGGCCGTTGCTGGCCTTCGGGGTGGCGGCGCCGGTCCTGGGGAAGATCGGCGACGTCTGGGGCCTCAGGCGGCTGTACCTGTGGGGACTGGTGGGTGCCGCCGTCTGCGTGGTGCTCACCGCTTCGGCTCCCACCGCCGGCGTGCTCATCACCGCCCGGGTGTTGGACGGTGTGGAGGGGGCGGCCACCGGGGCGGCGTCGATGGCCCTCGTGCTGCAGGTGTTCTCGGTGGAGGACCGAGTGAAGGCCATGGGCTGGTGGGCATTGGTGGGCGCCGGTGGTCCCGTTATCGGGGTCACCGTGGGCGCACCGATCATCCAGTACTTCGGTTGGCGGGCGCTGTTTTGGGGCGAGTTGCCCCTGATGGCGGCGGCCATGGTCCTGGCGCTGATCGTGCTGCCTGGCCATACGATGCAGCACACCGGGGAACCGGTGCCGGCCGGACAGCCTGTCGACGGACAGCCTGTCGACGGGCAGCACACCGACGCGTCGATGCCAGGGACCCGGGGCGTGGTGACCGCCCGGCCAATGGCGGACGAAACGGTCCCGGAGGAACCGATCCCGGTCGGAGCCGATTCGGTTGCTCCATGTGAGCCTCAGCGGCCGATCGTCCTGCGGCCGTCGCTGTGGCGGCTCGACTGGGGCGGGTCGGGGTTGCTGTCGGTGGCCGTGGTGACTGGGCTCCTCGGCCTGAACCAGGCCCCGACGTGGGGCTGGACCGCTCCGGCCACCCTGGCTATGGCCGCACTTTGCGTCGTCGGGTCGCTGGCCTTCGTCGCCCATGAACGGCGCACCCCGGAACCGCTCATCCCCCTCCGGTACTTCCTGATCCGGAATTTCACGTTCCCGCTGGGGGCCCGGGCGCTCACCAACTTCTCCTATATGGGTGGCTTCTTCCTGTTCCCCATCCTCATGGAGCGGGTCTACGGCTACAGCGAGACGCGGGCCGGGCTGGAGTCGACCGCCCGGCCGCTCCTGTTCTCGATCGTGGCGCCGCTGGCCGGCTACGCAGCCGTGAGGGTGGGCGAGCGACTGTCATCGGTAGTCGGAGCGCTGATCCTCGCCGTCTCCATGCTCTTGTTCACCCAGCTCGGACAGCAACCCTCGTTGGTGCTGATCCTGGGGGCCCTGGCCCTCTCCGGTGTGGGCATCGGGATCGTCACGCCGTCCACTTCGGCGTCGGCCTCGAACGAGGTGCGGCATGAGGAACTGGGGGTGATGAGTGCTGCCCAACAACTGGTGACCCAGATCGGCGTAGTGGCGGGCATCCAGGTCATGGAGACCGTCCAGGCATCGAGCCACTCGACGGCCGGCGCGCTCGGTTCGTTCCACCGCGCCTTCCTGGTGGGCGCGGTGGTTGCCGTGCTGGCTGCGCTGTGCGCGGTGTTCATGCGCGACACGGAGCGGCCCAGTCGGGCCCGCGCCAAGACGGCGCCGTAAGCGCGGGCGTGGACACGGGCGCGCCGTAACCGCGGGCGCAACATGGGTGTGCCATAACAGCGGGCGTGGACACGGGCGTGCCGTTACAGAGCGCGAAGCGCGTGCGAACAGAGGGTCGTACTCCGGAAGAGGAATGTGATCAGGGAAGGTCAGCGCGAGGGATCGGTTTATCGAGATCCCATGTGGTTGCTCTACCCGCTTGGCGGCGGCCGCTGGTTCCTCAGCCGATTGTGAAAGCCGCACAACAGCCTGCCGTTTTCCTGGTTGGTGGGACCACCATCTGGGTAGGGGATGATGTGGTCGACCTGGCAGGGCCTTGACCCGTCACAGTAGGGATGGGTGCACTCTCGGTCCCTGAGCTCGATGGCCCTGCGGGTCGCCCCGGTGAACAACCGGGCCGTCTCGCTGAC
>JAUTXB010000293.1 GCA_030838245.1 Acidimicrobiaceae bacterium | reverse complement strand
GCGAAGAACGCATCCATGTCGACATGGAGGATGACGGGATCATCCACCGAGCCGCAGCCTCCGAAACCCTTCGGCAAAACGGACACCCACCCGCTTGCCCGCATCCTCCGCCCCGAGGCGCACCGCGGTCCGCGCCCACTCCTCGCCATCGGGGAACTGGCTGCGATGGCACGCAACCGCTGCGCTCTTCAGCTCGACGGTGTCGGAGATGTCGATCCACACGTCGGGATCCAGTGTCCCCGACAGGAGCACCGTGCTCACCTGATGGGCCGGACCGGCGTCGGGAAAATAGTGCGGCAGGGCAGCAGCCGGAGAGACCGCATCGAGTGCGGCCCAGCCAGTAATGCGATGATCCCGATGGTTGAAGTACTCCTGTCCGAAGAACACCGCCGTGGGGTCGGGACAGAGGACCACGTCGGGTCGGAGCCTACGGACGACGGCAACCAGGTGCTCCCGGAGCCGGGCATCGTCGATGAGCTCGCCATCGGGATAGTGCAAGAACTCCTGTCCGGCCAACCCGAGCACGGCCGCGGCCTCGGCCGACTCGGATGCCCGCTGCCGTGCGAGCGTCGCCGGATCAATGGTCGGGTCGGATGACCCCTTGTCCCCGTCGGTGCACAACAGGACGTGGACACGGCTTCCCGCCTTGGCCCATCGAGCCAGCGTGCCTCCACATGAGACGTCCGGGTCGTCGGGATGGGCGTAGATCCCAAGTGCCCGTTGCGGGACTTCGGTCATGTGTTCTGCCATGTTCACTGCTTCCGACGTCGGGTCCGTTCAGTCCGCTATTCAGTCCGCAACGCCCGGGCCACCGGTGGGAGACCGCCCACCTCTCGCGTCGTTCGCGATCTCTCCTCCGGGTTGCTTGGGTGCCGTGGTCTTGGTCAGGAGCCCGACCTCCCGCTGAAAGTCGTCGGCGTCCTCAAATCCCTTGTAGACGCTGGCGAAGCGCAGATAGGCCACATCGTCCAGGGAGGACAGCCGTTCGAGGACGGCCAGCCCCACTTCCTGCGTCGTCGGCTCGGTGCCCGACTCCCGGACCGCATCCTCGACCTGTTGGGACAGCGCATCGAGCTGTGCCTCGGTTACCGGTCGGTTCTTGGTGGCCGAGCGCAGGCCCAGGATCACCTTCGACCGATCGAACGGTTCCCGAAGACCGGAGCGCTTCAGCACCATCAACGGCACCTCCTCGACGCGCTCAAAGGTCGTATAGCGCCGGTCGCACACGAGGCACTGGCGCCGACGGCGAATGGCGGCTCCCTCTTCTGCCAGGCGCGAATCAACCACTCGGTCGTCGTCAGCCAGGCACCAGGGGCATCGCACACCGCGAGGCTACTGCCGGATGCAGTACCTGCCTTCCAAGAGAATCTGCCCCGCTTTCGAAGGAACAGACCCCGTTTCCCCGGTACGACCGGAGCCTGGGATCCCCTCGTTAGGCGCGGAGTTAGGGCAGCTTGATGTGCTGGCCAGGCGTCACCGTGGCCGACCCGATCTGCCCTTCGATCTGGGAGACCAGCGGCCGCGGGTCGGCCGTCGGGTTCACGCGCTGGGCGATGGACCACAGGGTGTCCCCCGGCTGCACCGTATAGACCACGGCGTGACCAGTCTCCGCCAGGGCGGGTCCGGTCGGGTGGGAGCGTCCACCGGACCCGCCCAGCGGGAGAGCAAGGCCCACCACCAACAGGGCGGTGATGGCCAACAGGCCACGACGGCGCCGAACGGCCGGCGAAGCGCGTCGGCGGTGGTGGCGACGAATAACCGGCACCAACGGCTGACGCGTTCGGTGATCGGGCAGGATTACCAGCCTGGGCGCCTCGAATTCGATGAGCTCGGGGTCCGCTTCGGCCAGTGGGTCCCATCGTCCGCCGCCGACGACTCCCAGTGAGGGCACGCCGTGGCTCGTCTTGAGCCCCTGGCGGGAGCGAATGGACGGGAACGACAGTGCGGCGGCCATTACCGGTCCGCCAGCCGATTCGCACGTGCCGGTGCCGGCACGTTGGAGCCCGACGTCGTGTCCCGGCCTCCCCACATCGAACGAGTGTTCGTCATGAGGCCATGCAACCACGAACGTCTGTTCGGTGTCAAGCCATTTCCCGAACGGGTGTTTGCTTTTCGAGTCCATGGGGGTTACCGTTTACCAAACAGGTGTTCGATCATCTCGGGCACCGGCTGCAAATCGCCCCAAAAGGGGGCGGCTGTAGTCGGGCTCATTGCTGAGCGAACCTCCACACGATCCAGGGGGACTGATGGCCCAGGTGCTCAGCAACAAACGGAAAGCGATCTTGGACTGCATCTCCGAGGCCGTCCGTGATCGCGGGTACCCACCGTCGGTCCGCGAGATCGGCGAGGCGGTCGGCCTGACCTCGTCCTCGACTGTGCATGCTCACCTGGCCGTGCTCCAGCGAGAGGGCTATCTCCGCCGAGACCCGACCAAGCCGAGGGCGATCGAGGTCCGCTACGACCCGTCTTCCCACGTGGTCGCAGACGCCCGGCCCATCCGTCACGTCCCGTTGGTAGGTGACGTCGCCGCCGGGACCGGCGTCCTGGCTCAGGAGAACATCGAGGAGCTGTACCCGCTCCCCGAGGACTTCACCGGGACCGGTTCGTTGTTCATGCTGTCGGTCCGCGGAGACTCGATGGTCGACGCCGGCATCGTGGACGGGGACTTCGTAGTCGTCCGCCAGCAGCCCGACGCCGAGAACGGGGACACGGTCGTCGCCGGCATCCCCGACGAGGAGGCCACAGTCAAGCGGTTCTCGACCAAGAACGGAAAGATCGTCCTCACCCCCGCAAACGACCGGCTCTCCCCCATGGAGTTCGACCCCGACGAGATCACCATCTTTGGCAAGGTGGTCACGGTGCTGCGCCGCCTGTAACAGCGCCGCCGCCTGAAACAGCGCCCGGCAGCGAGCGCCCGGCATGCAGTCCCGTCGGCTCAGCGAGCAGGCGTCGCTATCTCCACCGGTCGCATGTCGGCGTAACGGTCGCCGGCGGCGGAGCCAGCCGGGAACGCGGCGTCGAGTGCGGCCATCTCGTCGTCGGTCACGGTGACGTCCAGGGCCCCGAGGTTCTCCCGAAGGTACGACTGACGCTTGGTTCCCGGGATCGGGACCACGTCGTCACCCTGGGCCAGAACCCAGGCCAGGGCCAGCTGGCCCGGGGTGCATCCCTTGTCCGCCGCCATCGAACGAACGGTGGCCACCAGCTCCAGATTCCGGTTGAAGTTATCGCCCTGGAAGCGGGGCGAATGCCGGCGGAAGTCATCAGCCGCCAAGTCGTCGGGCGAGGTGATCTGGCCGGTGAGGAACCCTCGGCCGAGGGGGCTGTAGGGCACGATGCCCACTCCCAGCTGGCGGGCCGTTCCCACCACCTCGTTCTCGATGTCCCGGCTCCACAGAGACCACTCACTCTGCAGGGCGGCGATGGTGTGCTCGGCCGCCGCCCGGCGGAGGGTTTCCGGTGACGCTTCGGAGAGCCCGAGGTGGAGGATCTTCCCCTCTGCGGCCAGCTGAGCCATCGCGCCCACGGTCTCCTCGATCGGTACCGTGGGGTCCTGTCGGTGCTGATAGTAGAGGTCGATGTGGTCGACCCCCAGTCGCTGGAGGGATGCTTCGCAGGCACTGCGGACATACGCCGCATCACCCCTGACAGAGCGCTTGGTTGGGTCGTCGGGGTTGCGCACGTTCCCGAACTTGGTGGCCAGGACCACCTCGTCGCGGCGGGAGGCGATGGCCCGACCGACCAGCTCCTCGTTCACGAACGGGCCGTACATATCGGCAGTGTCGAGGAAGGTCACGCCAAGGTCGATGGCCAGGTTGATTGTGGCCGTCGACTCGGCGTCGTCGCCGGCTCCGTAGAACTCGCTCATGCCCATGCAGCCGAGTCCTAGGGCCGAGACGACCAGGCCACCCGATCCGAGTGTGCGTGTGGGAAGCGTCATGACTCGACCATACCCGTCACCCCTGTGTTCGAACCTGTGCCCGCGCCCGATCATCGAACCGGTGCCGGGTGTCCCGTTCAGGATGCAGTCAGCAGCGAAGTGAGCACGGCGGCGGCGTGCTCGAGCTCGTCGCGCCCGACGAACTCGCCCGGCGTGTGGGCCAGGAGCGGGTCCCCGGGCCCGAAGTTGGCGGCAGGGACGCCGTGGGCCCAGAACGAGGCCACGTCGGTCCAACCCACCTTGGCCCGTGGAGGGGTGCCGCTCGCCTCGACCAGGGAGGCCAGGAGCGAATGGTCCAGCCCCGGGGGCGCACCCGGCTGGACATCGGTGACCACCCAGCTGTCATCCTCTTCCAGCCAGGGGGAGAGCAGGTCTCGTATGGCCTCGACGGCCTCGTCGCTCTTCCGGTCGGGTGCGAACCGGTGATTGATGGTCACCGAAGCCCGGTCGGGAACGACGTTCCCGGCGACCCCACCTTCGACGTGCACCACCTGCAGCTGCTCGGCGTACTCACAGCCGTCGAGAACGGGTCGCCGCCCCTGGTACTCGTGCACGGCCTGCAGCACCGGGGCCAGCCGGTGGATGGCGTTGCGGCCCATGAACGGCCGGGCGGTATGCGCCCGCGAACCGCCCATGGTGATGGTGATCCTTAGAGTCCCCTGGCAACCGGCCTCGACCAGCCCACCGGTCGGCTCGCCCAGGATGGCGGCATCGGCCTGGAGCAGGTCCGG
>JAUTXB010000067.1 GCA_030838245.1 Acidimicrobiaceae bacterium | reverse complement strand
GAGACCGACGCCCAGGGTTCTCCAGACGCCGATCGGATTCGGACCCGGAACGATGAGCCGCCCCAACCCGCCAATTGCGAACCCCACGATGAGGAGGCTGAGGATGTAACCGATGATGCCCATGAAGACAGTTTCATCGTCGAACCTGTGGATGGCGTAAGAACCAGGTAACAAGGGCCGAAGAATGCGCACGCGGTCCATTCCCGTTCGGGGGACGTTGGCGGGCATCCAGATCCTGTGCCCGGCAAGCGCTCCCGGCGTGACTGCCTGCCGTTGCGAGAGAAGCGTAGGACGTTCGGAACGCAGCAGCGTGCATTGCCCTGGCGCTCTACGTGCTCGACTAGGGCGACCAGCCCTTGTTCCGAACACCGTCTAGTATCCCGACGCGTCAGCATCGTACGAGTTGGTACGAAGGCGCCCCTCGCTCGCACGTGGCGTGTCAGATCGTGTGACGGACTAGTCCTGCAGTCTCAGATCCGTGTCGCGTCTGCGAGTCGTAGATTCGAGCGGCGGGCTTGCGAGCTCCCGACCTGGGACCACCTGGTGGGCGCTAGAGGACTCGAACCTCCGACCTCAGCCGTGTGAAGGCTGCGCTCTAACCAACTGAGCTAAACGCCCGCGTGATCAAGTTGGCCTCCGGCCATCCAGACGCAGAGGGTCATGGTAGTCCGGCCAGGGACGGCTGGTCGCCGAGTCCGTCAGGCACTGCGGCGAGAAATTGCCCGGCTCAGTGCGGCAGGAAATCAACGTGGGCTGCCTCAGCTGGGAGCCAATTGGTTGAACCCGATCGCCTCCTCCAGTGCCGCGGCTGACCGCAGTACGACGAGATCGCCGTGCTGTGGCCCGATCAACTGCAGGCCGACCGGCAAGCCTGTCTCGGTCAGTCCGGCACAGATCGAGGCAGCCGGGGACCGAGTCATGTTGAACGGGTACGTGAACTGCACCCAATTGAGGGTGGGCGTTCCGTTGACCATGGCCATGCCATTCAACGATCTCAGCGGTGCCGCGCCGGCGGTCGTCGGGGTGATCAAAAGGCGCACGTCGTGGAACAATTCGACCAGCCGAAGATTCAGATGGTGGCAGTGGTCCTCGGCATGGACGATGTCCAACGCGCTGAGCGATTCCGCTCCGTCGACCAGCATCTTCAAGAAGGGATCCACGCGATCCCATTGCGCCGTGTCCCGGAGCGCTTCGAAGGTCCGGAGGTTGTAGGTCCCGGTCATTACGAGCCAATCATCGATCGGGTCCTCATCGAAGACGGTGTCGACCTCCACCACCTCGGTACCCATCGATGCCAGCTTGTCGACCGCCCGCTGGCAGATGGCCAGCACTTCCGTGTCGACCTCCCCGTAGCCGAGGGTCGGCGACCACGCCACCCGCGACGGCAGTTGCGGCTCATGGATGGCCGCCGTCCACGACGCCTCCGCTCGTGGGAGGGAATTGATATCGCTCGGATCGGGACCGACCGCCACCTCGAGCGCCGCAACCACGTCGACCATGCGGCGAGCCATGGGCCCCCTGGTCGAGAGGTTCGGCCATGCCGGAGCGCTGGGGCCTCCCATGGGTACCCGGCCGAACGACGCCTTTATCCCCGACAGGCCGCAACACGCGGCCGGAATCCGGATCGAACCTCCCCCGTCGGATCCGGTGGCCAGCGGCACCATCCCGGCGGCAATCGCGGCTGCGCTCCCGCCCGATGATCCCCCGGGGCTGTGCTCCAGGTTCCATGGGTTGAGCGTGGGACCGAACAATGCATTGTCGGTATCGGCCTTCCAGCCCAGTTCGGGAGTATTGGTCTTGCCCACCACCACACACCCTGCGGCAACGAGCCGGGCGACCAGGGGCGAATCGGCCCGGGCTGGCTGAGCGTCAGCGAATAGGGCAGAGCCCTGAGTGGTCACGAATCCGGCTGCGTCCTCCAGGTCCTTCACCCCGATCGGGATCCCGGCCAGCGGTCCCGGGTCGCCGCCGGAAGCAACCTGTTCGTCGATCGACGCCGCCGCGACCAGGGCACGCTCCCCGTCCACAGCTACGAATGCGTTCAGACGAGGGTTGTCCGCCTCGATGCGAGAGAGCGCGTGCCGCACCAGGTCTCGGGCTGACGTCTCCCCCTTGCGGACCTGATCAGCCAACGACGACACCGACTCGGTTCTGAAGTCCATGTTTGCGACCGTATCGCCGGTCATCAGGGCCGACAACCGCCACCGATTCGACGGAGGGCCACTCTCGCGACCATTGGTAGCCTGCAATCGATGAACAAAGACAAAAAAGCGGGCTCCAACCAGGACGAGGGGTTCAGCGCCGAGCTCGAAGAGGACGAGGAGTACGAAGAGGACGAGGGCGTCTACGAGGACGAGCTCGACGAATACGACGAAGACGAGCTCGACGAGGACGAGGAGCTCGAGGACGACGAGGAGTACGAAGAAGAGCCAGACGAGGACGAGGAGTACGGCGAGTACGAGGACGAGGAGTACGAAGAGGAGGAGTACGAGGAGGCGACCCCCAAGGAGCCCAGCCGCTTCGATCGGGTCCGGGCCAGGTTGCAGCCACCGAGTACGACCAAGCCTTCGGTTCCGACCAAGCAGCCGAGTCCGACCAAGTCATCGAGTACCGACGCTCCCAAGTCGGACATCGCCGTCAAATGGTCCATCGATCGCCTGAACGAGCGAGAAAGGCTGTTCTCATTCGGTGGCGCCGTCCTGGCTGCCATATTCGGGGTCGCCATCTACCTGACCGAGACCCACAATTCGCACTTCCGACTGGCCAAGAACCAGCTGACCCCCCAGACCACCCTCATCGTGGGCCTGGCCGCCGGCGTCCTCTTGGCCGGCGCGACGTTCATCGGTCGGCGAGCGCCGGTCGGGTTCGTCGCCCTGTTCACTGGGGCCGGCTTCTCCGGTTCGACGTTCGTCTTGGCCATACCCTTCTGGGCCCTGGCCTTCTGGCTTCTGTACCGCTCCTACAAATTGCAACGCGAGGCTGCCGCCACCGCTCGGGCCGAAGCCAGGGCCCGGCCGCGTTCGGCCAACACCAGAGCAACTGGTGGTCGAGGATCGGGCTCACGAAAGGCAAAGGCAGGTACCAACACGGGGCCCAAACGCCCCGAGGCGAACAAGCGGTACACGCCTCCGCGCCCGCCCCCCAAGCCAAAGCCTGCCCCTCCAGCCCGGCGATCCCGCAAGAGCCCGACCAAGAAGGACTGATGGGTGACAGCCCGGTCCGACAGCGCCTGGCCGTCCGGGTCAGCCCGTGTCGGTCACCAGGGCGGACCGGAGGAACTCGAGGATCTCGGTTCGCCGCTTCACCAGGGACCGAGCGGTCGGTTCCTCGCCCATGGCTCGGAGCACGTCGACCTCGGTGATCATCCCGATAACCGACGAATAAATGGCCAGGAGCAAGAGCCTGGGCTCGTGGCGCCGCATGTGCCCAGCATCCATCTCCGAACCCAAGAAGTTCGCCGCCCGCTCCACCAACGGCTCGAGCGCGCCGATGAACCGGGTCGCCGCCGGGGCCCCCAGCCGACCCATCTCCCGGGCCAGTCCCAGGAGCTCGGGACGCCGGACGGCCAGCCGAAACACCGAGCGGACCACCGCCTCCACCCTCGCCCAACCGGTCCCGGCGGAAGCCAACGAAGCCTCGAGCGCGGCCGAGAGCTCGGCGGCACTCCGGTCGATCACCGCGTCGAGCAATGCCTCTTTGGATGGGTACCAATAGAGGATGGTCTGCTTGCGCACCTTGAGTCCCACAGCCAGGGCGTCCAGGGACGTGGGCTCATAGCCTCGCTCGCCGAACGAGGTCAGGGCGGCATCGAGAATCCGCTCGGAAGTGCTGGGTGTCAGGGCCCCCGCTCGTTCGGGGACCGGCCGCCGGACCCGCCGGGGTCGGCCGTCCGATCCCGCACCTGGGTCCGGGGAGACGTTCGGGGATCCTGTACTCGTCGGTGGAGTGCTCGACTCGGTCACTTACCATATGGTAGACAGATCCGGTGACCCGCGTCCGTGACGCCCTCGCCGGCAAGCGCTTCTTTGTCACCGGTGCCACCGGTTTCCTGGGAACGGCCCTGGTGGAACGGCTGTTACGCGCCATCCCCGACAGCGAGGTCGTGCTGCTGATCCGCCCCGGCCGGCGCTCGAGCCCGATGCAGCGGGCCACCCGGGAGATCCTGAAGAACGACTGCTTCGATCGCCTCCGTGAGATGCACGGCGACCAGTTCGACGCCGAGGTGGCATCCCGGGTGTCGGCGGTGGCCGGCGACGTCGGGACCGATGGGCTCGGTCTCGACGATGACGCCCGCCGGGTGCTCGCCACCTGTGACATCGTCATCCACTCCGCCGCCACGGTGAGCTTCGACTCCCCGCTCGATTCGGCCGTTGAGGTCAACCTGATGGGGCCGTCGCGGGTGGCCGCCGCCGTCGTCCAGGCCCGGGCTGACGCAGCGGAAGCGGGACAGGTCGGGCCCACCCACTTCATTCCCGTCTCCACGGCCTACGTGGCCGGAACCCATCAGGGCGAGGCCCCCGAGCAGCTGCTCGAGGGCAACCGCTACAGCCTGGACGTCGACTGGCGCGGCGAGGTCGCCGCCGCCCGGCGCCTGCGCAGCGATGCTGATGCCGAGTCCCGACATCCGAATCGGCTGGTCTCCTTCACCAAGGCGGCCCGGGGTGAGTTGGGCGGCGCCGGGATCCACCTGCTGGCCGAGCGAGCCGAGCGGCTCCGTGAGGACTGGGTCCGAAAGCAACTGGTCGATGCGGGCAAGGCTCGGGCCGCCGCACTTGGCTGGCCCGACGCCTACGCCTACACCAAGTCGCTCGGGGAGCGGGCTCTGACCGCCCAGTTC
>JAUTXB010000003.1 GCA_030838245.1 Acidimicrobiaceae bacterium | reverse complement strand
AGGCCACCTGCCTGTTCGCCACCCTGGGGTTCTGGCAGGGCGTGGACATCCCCGGCCGCACCTTGAGCGTGGTGGCCATCGATCGCATCCCCTTCCCGCGCCCCGACGATCCGGTGCTCCAGGCCCGCCGGGACCGGGCCGGATCGGCAGCCTTCCGGGCCGTCGACCTCCCCCGCGCCGGGACCCTCCTGGCTCAGGGAGCCGGGCGCCTCATCCGGTCGGCCGACGACCGAGGGGTGGTCGCCGTGCTCGACAGCCGGCTGGCATCGGCCAGCTACCGCGGCGTCTTGCTGGCCCGGGTCCCTCCCATGCATCGGGTGGTGGAGCGCCGACAGGTGGAGGAGTTCCTTCGACGCGAGGTCGTCCAGCCGTCGTAGATCGGTCTTCTCGGTCGGCAGCGGACTGCCCGGCTCAGAACCCCAGGCGATCGAGGGCGTCGTCCCGCTGCTGCCAGCGCTTCTCCACCCGGACGAACAGGTCCAGGTAGACCCCGGGCAGCATCTGCTCCCGAACGGCCGTGCCCACCGCCTTCAGCGTCGAGCCCCCCTTGCCGATGACGATGCCCTTTTGCGAGTCACGCTCGACCAGGATCTCGCAGCGCACCCGGGGCCACTCCCACTCGGTGACCCGGCAGGCGATGCTGTGCGGGAGCTCGTCCTCCACCCGCAGGAGGAGCTGCTCTCGGACCAGGTCGGCCACCCAGAAGGCTTCGGCCACATCGGTGATCATGCCCTCGGGGTAGTAGCGCGGTCCCTCGGGCAGCCGGGCGAGCACCGCGTCGACCAGCGTGTCCACCCCCTCGCCGGTCACGGCCGAGACCGGGAAGTACTCGACCGGGGTGGGGATGGCTCCTCCCTCGGCGGCCAGGGCCTCGCCCACCTCGGCCACCGCGGCCAGGTGGGTCAGCACCCCGTTGTCGTCCACCTTGTCGATCTTGTTGACCACCACCAGCAGGGCCGGCGGGGCCACGATGAAACCAGCCCCGTCGACGCCCTCGTCTCCATCTTCGTCGCCATCGCCATCGCCGGGTTGCACCCCCCCGGGCTGATTATCTCGAGCCGACGGCACCGCGAACTCGGCGGCCCTGGCCGCGCTGCGCACCTGGGCTCGCACTCGGCGAGCCCCGTGGGCCAGAACCATGCGATCACCGGGGCCGATGGCCCCAGTGGCGTCCACCATGGTCACGACCACGTCGACGTCGTCGAGCGAGGAGGTGGCCGTGTCGTTGAGCCGCTCCCCCAACGCGGTGCGGGGGCGGTGGAGCCCGGGGGTGTCCACGAACACGGCTTGGCTGTCGGGGCGGTTGAGCACCCCACGGACCTGGGCCCGGGTGGTGTTGGGTCGCGGCGACGTGATGGTGACCTTGGTGCCGACGATCTTGTTGACCAGGGTGGACTTCCCCACGTTGGGTCGGCCGATCACGGCGGCAAAGCCAGAGCGGTAGGTCACGAACGCTCCTCGGCCATGGGCAGACGAGGAGCAGGCACGATCCGGACCCGCTCGATCCGGCGACTCCTGACCCGTTCGGCGATCAGCCGGACTCCGTCGGTCTCGACCGTCTCCCCCTCGACCGGGACGTGACCCAGGAGATCGAAGACCAGACCGCCCACCGTGTCCCACGCCCCCGACGGGAGGTGAGCATCGAGCAGGTCGTTGACTTCGGAGACGACCATCCTGCCGCTGACCCGAATCTCCCCCGAGGCCAGCCGCTCCACCGGCGGCTCCTCGACGTCGAACTCATCGACGATCTCGCCGACCAGTTCCTCTATCAGGTCCTCCAGCGTCACCAGGCCGGCCGTGCCGCCGTACTCGTCGACCACCACAGCCATGTGGTACTTCTCCTCTTGCATCTCTCGCATCATCCCGGCGACGCGCTTGGTCTCGGGGACGAACCGTGGGGCGCGCATGTGGTCGCGGACCGAGGCGGCCCCCGACCCGGCCCGCAGGGCCCGGATCAGGTCTTTGGCGTAGGCCAGACCGAGCACGTCGTCGACCTTGTGGTCGACCACCGGCAGTCGGCTGTAGCCGGCGGCCAGGGCTTGCTCCAGCGCCATCTCCACCGTGGCGTCGGCTTCGACCGTGCTCATGTCGGGCCGGGGCACCATGACCTCGCGCACCACGGTGTCGCCGAACTCGATGATCGAGTGGATGAGGGCCCGCTCCTCGGTCTCGATCACGTCGTCTTCGAGGGCCACGTCGGCCATGGCCAACAGCTCGGACTCGGTCACGTCGGATCCGGCCGACTCTCCCCGGACCCCGATGATCAGGTTGGCCAGGCCGATCACGCCGCCGGAGATGATCCGGATGGGCCAGAACCTGACCATGGCCGACACCAGCGGCGCGCTGAACAGCGCGGCCCGTTCGGGGTGGTGCACGGCCCAGTTCTTGGGGACAGCCTCGCCCAGGACGAAGATGACGATGATCTCGAACACGGTGGCCGCGGCCACCCCCCAGGCTCCGAACCATTCCGAGGCCAAGAGGCCGACCAGGGTGGCCACCACCAGCTGGCAGATCAGCACCATCAACAGCACAGGATTGAGAAAGCCCTGGGGGTTCTCGGTCAGCCGGACCAGGTCTTTGGCCCCCCGGCGACCCTCGTCCACCATGGACAGGGCCTTGGACTTGCTCGTCCGGACCAGGCTGGTCTCGGCCAAGGCCAGCAGGGCCGAGGCGGCCAGGAGCACGACCACGATGATCAACAGGACGGCGTCGATGCCGGTGAACCGGGCCGTGGCCAACAAGGGTCCACTCATGATCGGCTCATCGTGCCGTCACGACGCCACGCGGTAGAAGCGGGCAAGCAGCTGCTGTTCGCGCTGCTCCATCCGCTCTGCCTCCGCCTCGACCTGGTGGTCCATACCCAGCAGGTGGAGGATCCCGTGCACGACCAGCAGGGCGATCTCGTCGTCGAAGCTGACCCCGTGGTCGACGGCGTTGCCGGCCGCCACCACCGGGCAAATGACCACGTCACCCAACAGGATGACCTGGTCGACCTCCGGCTCGACCGACCCGGGTCCCGTCCCACCCTCATCGGGTGAGCGCCCGCCGCGTTCGAGGTCGTCTTCGATGGGAAAGGCCAGCACGTCGGTCGGACCGTCCTTCCCCAGGAACCGTTCGTTGAGCGAGGCGATGGTGGACGCGTCGACGAACAGCAGCGACACCTCGATGTCGTGCTTTACCCCCTCGGCTTGAAGTACCGCCCGGGCCAGATCGGACCAGCGCTCGACGGCCACGGGGTGGTCCGACTGCTCGTCGGCCGCGTAGACGTCAAGGCTCACCGAGACCGCCGTCGCCGCCCTCGGCGGTCTCGCCGCCAGCGACGCTGCCCGCGTCACTCGTGTTGCCGGCCTGGCCGAACGGTTCCGACCCGTTGGGCGGCGGCGCGCCGGAGGAGCCGTCGCCAGGAGTACCGGTCGAGGACTTTCGCTCGTAGGCGGCCACAATGTCGCCCACAATCCGATGCCGCACCACGTCACGCCGGCCGAGGTGGACGAACTCCAGGCCCTCGATCCCGCTCAGCACTGGCTCCAGGCCGACAAGGCCAGAACGACCACCGGGCACGTCGATCTGGGTCACGTCCCCGGTCACCACCGCCTTAGAACCGAAGCCGATGCGGGTGAGGAACATCTTCATCTGCTCAGGGGTGGTGTTCTGGGCCTCGTCCAAGATGATGAAGCTGCCGTTCAGGGTCCGACCCCGCATGAAGGCCAGGGGGGCCACCTCCACTGCGCCTCGATCGAGGAGCCGCTGTGCGCCATCGGGCTCGAGCAGGTCGTACAGGGCGTCGTAGAGGGGGCGCAGATAGGGGTCGACCTTGGCCATGAGGTCACCGGGCAGGAACCCGAGCCGCTCACCGGCCTCCACGGCCGGGCGAGTGAGGATGATCCGGTTGACCTGATGGGCCTGCAAGGCCTGAACGCCGAGAGCCACGGCCAGGTACGACTTGCCCGTCCCGGCGGGCCCGATGCCGAACGTGACGATGTTGGAGGCAATGGCATCGGTGTACTGCTTCTGCCCCGCCGTCTTGGGCCGGACCGACCGCCCCCGGGACGACCGCAGCACCTCGGAGGTGAGGACCTCCGAGGGTCGGACATCCTCTTTCACCATGTCTATGGTGCGGGCCACCTGGATGAGGTCGAGGCCCTGGCCGGACTGGAGCAAGAGCACCAGTTCTTCGAACAGCCGACCGACGCGTTCGGCCTCTTCACCATCGATGGAGATCTCGTTGCCGCGGACGACGATGTGCGCCCCGCTGAACGCGTCCTCGACCAGGCGCAGCAACTCATCGCGCTGGCCCAGGAGGCCTGCCATCAGATGGTTGCCGGGGACGAGGATCTTGACCTGGGTTGACGACACGTGTGCTCTGCGCCTGACCCTACCAGCGACCCGGTGGTGGCGAACCCATGGCCCGACAGGCCGGTGTGCCGGTCGTAGGCTCGTCCCTCCGCAGTTCCCCCTGGCTCAACCGGGTGGCCAGTCCAGGGCGCGACCGCCGAGCACGTGGAGATGAAGGTGGCCAACCGAGTTGCTGGCGTCCGGCCCGACATTGAAGATCAGCCGGTAGCCCCGATCAGGGCCTCCGATGTTCTCGGCGTCGGCCACCGCCTTGGCCGCAACGAACAGCTCGGCTACATCCTCCGCGTCCTCGGGCCCGATCACTGCTGCGTTGTCGATGTGGCGCTTCGGGACCACCAGCACGTGAACCGGGGCGAACGGGTTCAAGTCCCGAAAAGCCACGGTCCTCTCCGTGGTGTGGACGATGTCGGCGGGGACGTCACCGGCGACAATGCCGCAGAAAAGGCAGTCGGCCACCGATGGCTCAGCCAGGGCCGCCACCGGCCGCGATCGATGGGGACGTCATAGTTGCCCCCCGATCGTTGCCCTTGAGCTCGGGGTAGAGGTGCTCCAGGCTCCCGGGGGCGATTCGGCTTGCCTCGATGAAGCGTTCGACGTCTGTCTCCTGGATCCGGATCACGCGCCCGAACTTGTAGGCGATGAGGCCTCCCTCATCGATGAACCGGTAGAGGCTCCTCAGCGTGATGCCGAGGCGCTCAGACGCTTCTTTCGTGCTCAGCCAACAGATCGAATCAACCATCTGCACAGTTATACCTCGTTGGGCCATCCACCAATCCTCGGACGATAGTGGTGGTTCTCAGCACGGTCCGTGCCCGCCCATGAACCGCCGAGCTCAGGGCGCGGTCATGAGTCGAACTCAGGGCGTGACCAGGCGTCGAACTCAGGTCGTGACCAGGAGCCCCAGCTCACCCAGGCGAACAGCCATGGCATCGGGGGTAATCCCGAACATGCAGGCAATGGCCCGTACGTCCTCGGCCCGGATGGTGATCATGCGGCCGTTGAAGTCCTGGCGGTGCACCTGGATCATGCTCAGGAATCGTCGCAACAGGTCCCGCTCAGGACCACTGACCGAGTGCAATTTGGTCAGGTCGATGGTGATCTTCTCGTGACCGCCCAGCCCATGGAGCGCCCGACGGGCCGTGAGCGGCGCAGTCTCTGGCCCTCCGCCCGAGGCACCCCAGCGCGTGCTGGCGTCATCGTCGGGAGGCAGCAACTGGTCCACGGGAACGTCATAGAGCTTGGCCAGGCGCTGCAGGCGGGGCACCGAAATGGCCCGTTCGCCGCGCTCGTAGGCACCGAGGACCGACGCCTTGAACTCCTGGTCAGACATGGCTTCGACCGCTTGTAGTGAAAGCCGCATCTGCTTGCGCATGGCCCGGATTCGGGCCCCGACGGCACGGGCGTAGGCAATGCGCGCCGCCTCTTCTTGCTCGTCGTCATCGGCGACTTCGTTATCGATG
>JAUTXB010000295.1 GCA_030838245.1 Acidimicrobiaceae bacterium | reverse complement strand
TTCGTGTTCGTCCGGCGGCGCTCCAATCAGGTCGAATGCGAGCTGCGTCACGACACACCGTCCGCCGGACCGTTCGGTCCCTCGGTCAAGGCCACATAGCTGTCGAGTTCCGGCGCGTCACGCACTTTGTTCCAAGAGACCTCACGGTCACCCGGGCACATCGACTCGAAGTGGCAGAACTTGCAGTTCTTGTTCTTGTCACCGGGGCGGGCCGGGAAGAGCCCCTGTTCTACCCCGTCCACCAACACGGTGATCACCTCCGAGAAGCGCTCCATTGCGGCATCGTCGAGGGCGTAGCGAATCTGCCTGAAGTTCCCCTTCTCGCTGACGAACCAGTAGGCCACGTGCACGGGGACGTCGCCGAGCCGACTCCGGGCGGCCAGCCCGTAGACGGGAAGCTGCAGCTTGCCGCCCCGGGCGAGGGGGTCGCGATCGCTTTCCTCGAAGCCCCAGGCGCCACCGGTCTTGTAGTCGATGACCGATGCCGAGCCGTCTGACCCCACGTCCACCCGGTCGGCGAAACCCTTGAACGTGATCGTCCTGCCGCCACGAAGCTCGAGAGTGACTGGCTCCCCGTGGCCCGGTCCGAACTGGAGCTCCACCCGCTCGGGCACTAGGCCGCCACTGGCGCGGTACCGGTCGTCTTCGACCAGGAAACGATGCAGCTCTCGTACGATCGTGGACCGGGCCAATCCCCACAGCAGCGGGCGGCCGGTCAGACCTTGGTCCTCGTACTCAGCGAAGACCCGCTCGGCGATGGCATCGAGCCGGCTGTGGTCGGCGGGCGACCACGGAGTGGTCGGCGCGATCCGCTCGCCCCGGGGCAACCGGAGCTGGTCGGCGATGAACTGCTCCAAGATGGAGTGGACCAGGGTGCCCTTGGTGCTGGGCTCGATGGTCACGATGGCCTCCGGGCGATCACGCACCTCGATACGGAGGACCCGCTCCATCAGATACCGCCTCGGGCACTCCGCATAGGTCTCGAGGCTGGTGGGCGACAGCGCGCCGGCGTCGGCGGGCGATGGGACGTCACCGCGGATCCTGCCGTCGAATCGGGTGAACCGATCGAGCTTGCGGGCCCGCCGGACCTGGAGGCCCGACCCCAGGACCGGCTCGACCCCGGCCAAATAGTGCTCGGCGATCCGCTTCCCGCCATCGCCCCAGGCCAGGAGCTCTCGAAGGTCCCGGTCGGCCAGGGACATCGGCTCGCCGCCGGTCCGAACCGCCTCGGTGAACGAGGGAACCACCTCGTAGCCGTCGAAGGAGGCCAGTTGCTTCACATCGCGGCTGAACAGGCGCCGGTGGGCGCCCTCGAGGACACCGAGCGCGTCGAGCAGCCAGCGAGCGGGCCGTTGCTCGCGACCCCGGCGCTGATCCCCGCGTGCATAGGAAAGGACCCGGACGGGAGCGGCCGCCAGCGCGGCGAGGTAGTCACGACGATCGTCATGGGCACGGCGGCCTCGGAGCGGGATATCGGGTCCGGCCGCGCTCCGCTCGACATCGGGAAGCAAGGGGTCATCGCTGACCCGGGCAGGGAACGCACCGTCAACCATGCCCAGAACGAACACTGCGTCGAAGTCGAGCCCGGTGAGCAGCCGGACGGGCCCGACGAACACGCCGGTTCCAAAGCGCGAGGTCTGCGGCGCCAACGACTCGAGCTCGACTTCCACCGCCTGGCGGAACGCCGCCGTATCGGGGGGAGCCCCCAGCCGGTCCAGGACAGCCAGCCGATCGGCGGCGGTGCGAATAGCAGTCAGGGCTTCCTCTTCCTCGGTGGGCCACGGATCGCGGTCGGAAGGACGGCCCAGGTAGACGTCGCAGAACGTGGTCAACCAGCTCGACCGGTCGGCCCAGGATCCGGCGGTGACGCGCATCTGATCCGACAAGCCCTCGACGAAGTCGAGCAACGACCGGGCCCGGTCCTGATCGTGTTGCCATCCGCGGCGTCGCGCCGGCGGAGCCTCCACTCCGTCCCGGCCGTCGAGATCAGCCATCCGTTCCTGACGATCGGCGATGAGAGCGTCGAGGTGGTGCTTCCAGTTGTCGAGCCCGGCGGTGACGCCGGCTTCACGTGACAACAGGTCCCACGCCGTCGCGTCCACCGGACGGCCACGATGGAGAACCGGCCCCCCGGCCAGCCAGGCCATGACCTCGTCTCGCCGCCATCCTCGCTCCTCGAGCTCAAATGCCCCGAGCACGGTGCGCCCGGCAAAGGTGGCGGCCAGCGTGCGACTGCTCACGCCGTTGAACGGGATCTTCGCCGAGGCCAAGGTCTCTCGGACCAAGCGGTCGTAGGGGCCAATCCCGCTGTACGTGATGGCCATGCGCTCGAAGCGCGTCCCCTCACGTCGCCGTTGCATCACGTCCCGCACGACCATGCGAACCTCCACATCGGCCGTGGGGGCACTGACTACCCGGGTCGCCACTGGTGGGTCCTGGACACCAGCCGAGCTGGGTGGGGCACTGAGTGGAGCACCCAGTCGGGCCAACAGGTCCCGGGCCGACTCGTCTGCTTGGTCATCACCGGTCATCCCCGCAAGCACCACCACCGGAACCTGGGTGGCCAAAGCCTTGATGAACCGCTCCTCGTGGGGGGAGACCTGAAGCGGCAGGTAGACCACGACTGGGCCGGTCTGGTCCGCAACCGACCCGTTCCCGGCAGTTGTCCCCGCCTCATTCGCTGCCCGCTGCAGGATCTGGGATGCCGCGTCCACGAGCTCCCCTTCGTCGAACCAGCCGTCGCCCAGGTTGGCTCGGGCCTCTTCGACCAACTGCACGACGGCCGAGGCCCGGGGACCGGTGGCAGCCAGCCGGCGGAGTGAGGCCGAAGACGTTCCGGTGAGGTCGCGATAGGCGCCGGCCAACGCCCGGGTGGTGGCAGGGTGGTCCTTGACCCCTCGGAACAGGGACTGGGACGTGGTCGACAGCGTGGAGTGGACGACCGCCCGCAGAACGGCAGGGGTGGCCGGCAGCTTCATGGATGAGGCGATTTCCTCCGAGGCGATCTGTTCGGCCAGGCGGGCCAAGGTGGTGAAGCGGACATTGACCACTCCCAGACGCCCGGCCGGACCCGACGGGCCCAGGTCGCCTGATGCCAGCAGGCGGCGGGTGGCCAGCCCGATGCTGTTCCGAGCCACCACCACCGTCACGGGGGCCAGCGGGTCGTCCTGTTGGGCGTCGGCGATCTCGTCGCGCAGGACCTGGCTCGCCCCCCGTCCGTACGGAACGATCCTCGTGGCCAACATCAGGGTCACATGGTAGGGATCCGGTGCGACAGCGATCTGGGGTCGGGTGGTCAGACCGCCCGCCGGTGGTCTTCTTCGCTGTCGCTGGCCAGGAGTTCCATTGGATCGATTGGCGGGAGCTGGCGCAATGCCTGGCCCCCCATTTCGGGAGACTGGAGGGCACGGGTGACCGCGTCCACGGTGACCGGCGGTGCGATGTCCTTCTCGCCGGTGCCGATTACGCCCATGTCGGCAAAGCGCCGGGCCGTGACCAGGACGCGACCCTCGAGCGACCCCACCGCTTTGTTGTAGGCAGATACGGCGCTGTTCAGCCCCTTGCCCACGCCGGCGAAATGATCCCCGAGCACGGAAAGCCGCTGGTAGAGCTCGGCCCCGAGCAGCTGGACCTCCCGGGCGCTCTCGGCCATGGCGTCCTGTTGCCAGCCGTAGGCCACGGCTCGGAGCAGGGCAATGAGCGAGGTGGGCGTGGCCAAGAGCACATGGTTGGCCACGGCGTGTTCCATCAGACCCGGTTCGTGCTCCAGGGCCGCGGTCAGCAGGGGATCGCCGGGCACGAACGCCACCACGAACTCGGGCGACGGATCGACCTGCTTCCAGTACTCCTTCTTGGCCAGCGCGTCCACGTGGGCCTTCAACTGGCGCCCGTGGTTGGCCAGGTGCATCCGGCGGGTCGTCTCGTCTTCTGCCTCGTTGGCGTCAAGGAACGCCTGCATGGGCACCTTGGCGTCGACGGCCACGTTCCTGCCCCCGGGGAGGTGGACGACCATGTCGGGTCGGAACCGGCCCTGGTCGGAGCTCGACGTCACCTGCTCGTCGAAGTCGCAACGCTCCAACATGCCGGCCATCTGGACCACCCGCCGGAGCTGCAACTCACCCCACCGTCCCCTGGTCTGCGGCGCACGCAGCGCCGTCACCAGGTTGCGGGTCTCCTTTTGGAGATGGTCATGCGACGTCGACAGCTGCTGCATCTGTTCGGTCAAGGTCGTGTAGGCCCGCTGGCGCTCGACCTCCAGCCGGCGCATCCCGTCGTCGTACTTGCCCAACTGCTCACCGATGGGCTTGAGCAGCTGCTCGATCGCTTCCTGGCGCTTCCCCAGCTCGCCCTCGGCGGCTTGGCGAGTCTCGTTGAGCTTGATGTCGGCCAACTGGAGGAATTGCTCGTTGTTCTTCCGGAGGGCCTCGCCCGATAACCGGGCGAACTCGCCGGTCAACTGCTGTCGGGTCTCCTCGAATCCCGCCGCCCGCTCCTGGTTGATCGTCCGCTCGTGCTCGAGCTGGGCGGTCAGGCGCGCTGCCTCGGCTCGGGCCGTCGCCGTCTCTTGTTGCAGCCCGGCATGCTCGTTGGTCAGCCGTTGCGTGGCGGACAGCGCATCGGCCAACCGGGCTTCGGCCGTGCGTGTCCGGGCCACGTGCCCCGAACGGGCCAACAGGCCGACGACAACACCGGCCACCAGGCCAACCAGAAGGCCGACGATGAGGCCCGAGATCATGCTGGTCCCGCCAGCCCGGAGGCCCCGAACGCGTCATGGGTGATGTTGTTCATGACCTGGTCTTCCTTGCGTAGGGGCTCTTGTCTGATCGCTGGTGGTGTGTGCCATGGTCTGATCGTCATGTCGCTCGTCCTGTCGCGCTGGCCTGCCGGGGCATCGGCTGGCCGCAATTGACCAGCAAAACCAGGGTAACGGGGGGGTGTAACAAACTCGCGGTTCCTCGCCGGCGGGGGCCCGGTTCCCCGGTCCCCGGGTTCCTGGCCTCCCCAGGCAGGTTCCCCGCCGCTTACGGATGGGGACGTGCCATCCTGGACCCATGCATCGCGTGGTGATCATCGGTGCCGGATTCGGTGGGCTGGCAGCGGCGCGAAGCCTGGCCGGCAAACCCGTTGAGGTCACCATCATCGACCAACGGAACTTCCACACCTTCCAGCCGCTGTTGTATGAGGTGTCGACAGCCGGACTCGATCCCGGCGATGTCGCCTACCCCATTCGGGCCATCTTCGGTCGGATTCCCAACGTGACCTTCCGCTACGGAGCCGTGACTGGTGTCGATTGGGCACAGCACACGGTGGGCGTGGACGAGGGGGAACCCATTCCGTTCGACTCGGTCATCGTGGCCAGTGGTGCGACGGTCAAGTACTTCGGCATCCCCGGGGCCGCCCAGTACGCCCATGCCCTTTACACCCTGGCGGATGCCCGCTACCTCCGCGATCACATCCTCCGCCGGCTCGAAGAGGTCGATGCCGATCCTCAGATCGCCGACGACGGTGCGCTGACCTTCGTGGTCATCGGCGGAGGCCCTACGGGCGTCGAGGTTGCCGGCGCCTTGGCCGAGCTGCTGGATGTGTCCGTTCGCCACGACGGCTTCCACTTCGATCGGTTCGAGGCCCGCATCATCCTGGTCGATGGCCTTGATCGGCTGTTGACGCCGTTCGTGGCCGCCGCCAGCCACTATGCCGCCGACACACTGGAGAGCCGGGGCGTCGAGCTCAGGCTGGGCCGGATGGTGCGCGAGGTCACCGACAACTGCGTGGCCCTCGATGACGGCACGACCATCAACTGTCGGACGGTCGTCTGGGCGGGCGGCGTCACAGTCGAGGGCAGCATCGCCTCGCAGATCGACGCCACCGGTGGGCCGAACGGCCGCCTGGTGGTGCAGCCAGACCTGTCGCTTCCGGGGTACCCGGGTGCCTACGGGATCGGTGATGCGGCCGCTGTCCCCTGGGGCCCCGGGTCGGTCGACCAGAAGACGGGTGATCCGAAGATCTGCCCCCAACTGGCCCAAGTGGCCATCCAGTCGGGCAAACACGCTGCCGCGCAAATTGTCAACCGGGTCGAAGGACGTCCCACCCAGGCCTTCCGCTACCGCGACAAGGGCATCATGGCCACGATCGGGCGGCGGGCGGCAGTGACCCAGTTCCCCAACGGCAGGGTCATTCGGGGCACCCTCGGCTGGCTGGCATGGCTCGGGCTCCACATCCTCTATCTGATCGGGTTCCGCAACAAGCTCACAGTCCTGGTCAACTGGTCGTGGCGGTACCTGAGCTGGACGTCGGGCCCCCGCATCATCGTGGGCGGTCACGAAGGTGCCGATCCGCCGACCTGACCCCAACGGGCGGCGAACGGGTGGCGACCGGTCACCGATGCGTGCCAATGAGGCGATTGCATAGGCGGCGTTCGCAGGAGAGGAGCGGCGTTCGTACGGGAGTGGAGGCGAGTACGGTTGGTGCGTGGACGAAGGCCTTGCACAGATCGACCGTCTGGTACTTCAACTGTTCGCTGTTATCGGCGAGAACGTGGCTGGGGCGACCCATGCCTTTCTTTCTGGGGACAGGGAGGAGGGCAAGATCCTGGCTGACCAGGACGAGGTCGTCGATCGGATCTACCGGGAAGCCGAGGCCCTCACTCTCGAGCAGATGCACGATCGGTCCCGCGGGGACGACGATCTCCGATTCCTGATCACCGTGCTCCGCATGCTCCCCGATCTCGAGCGCAACGGGGACTTGGCTGAACACGTGGCCCGGAGGGCCGCCCGCGGATTGGGAATGGAGCTCTCGGCCCGCAGCCGCGGGCTGGTGGAGCGCATGGGCGAGGTGGCCAGCCACATGTGGCGCAGCACCACCGATGCCTATGCCGAGCGCCTACCCACCGCGGCGGCCATAGTCGATGATCTGGACGACGAGATGGACGATCTCCACGTAAGCCTGACCGTGGAGGTGGTGGCCGGCACCATGCCGCTTCCCGTCGCCGTAGAGCTGGCCATGGTGGCCAGGTTCTACGAGCGGTTCGGTGACCACGCAGTCAACCTGGCCACGCGTGTAGCCACCCTGGCCGCCGGCGCAACGGTCGCCTGAGCCATACGGCGCAACGGTCGCCTGAGCCATACGGCGCCACGGTCGCCTGAGCCACTCGGCCAGGCGGTGGCGGACCCCTCAGTGGATGGCGAGCGAACGCGTCAGGAGACGATGCCCTGCGCCAGCAGCAACTCGGCAATCTGCACAGCGTTGAGCGCCGCACCCTTGCGCAGGTTGTCCCCGCACAAGAACAAGGCCAGGCCGTTTCGGACTCCGAGGTCCCGCCGGATCCGCCCAACCAGCGAGGGGTCGGTCCCCGCGACCCGGAGTGGCATGGGCATGTCGGACAGCTCGACCCC
>JAUTXB010000281.1 GCA_030838245.1 Acidimicrobiaceae bacterium | reverse complement strand
GAGAGCTTGGCTGCCGAAGTCAAGAAGGCGTTGAAGGCAAAGAAGCCGGGCCAGTCCTGATAGGCCACCAGCTCGGGGTTGCTCTGGAGATGAAGATTTATCTGCTGGTGTGTGGCGATGTACTGGGTGATCCCGACGTGCTTCCAGGCCCACGAATAGCGGAGCGTCCCGTACAGCAACGCCGGTGTGGCATGGACCATCAGGACCAGGACCACGACATGGGCGGCGATGAGCAGCCGGCTTGCCTCGGCCTGGCGAACGGTCCAAAAGAAGCTGACGGTCAGTAGGGCTAGCGCCAGCCAGAACGTCGCCGGAAGCACCGACAGCAACCCGTAGTCGGTCATCGCGCCGAGCGGGGCCGTGGTGCGAAGGGCAACCAGCCACAGGGCGATGACGAGGGCCAGTGCCGCCAGGCCCACCATGGCCTGGGTGTGGCGAACCACCGGCGTGGCCGAGTGGCCCCGGACGTCTGAGCCAGGGTGAAGACGACGGAGACCCGGAAGCCGAAGGACCCTCGGACGAGGCTGGGCCAGCGCATACCCGACGGATGTCGACGCCACCCCGCCAATCGCCGTGGCCGCACGCAGTACTTGCGCCGGGTGACCGGCCGCGGCGGCCAGGAGTGACGTGGCCACCCCCTTGGGGACGGTGGAACGGAGGTAGGACCGCTCAGCCTCCAGGCCACGCCGGCGGCCGGTCAGCGTGGTGACGACGGCCTTGGACCGGCCTTCGGCGTAGCACCGGCGGACGAAATACCGCCAGGTGGTCCGAGCCGGGGGCACGTAGTGGTCAACTCGGGCCTCGGGCACATAGACCAGGCGTCCTCCAGGCTTCCAGTCGGCCACGCGGATGCAGAGCTCGGTTTCCTCGCACCCAGCAGCATTGGCCCCTACCCGTCCGAGCGACTCCGAGAATCCACCCAGGTCGACAAGGGCCTGGCGCCGGAAGGACATGTTGGCCCCGACGAAGTTTCGTACTGATTGGGCAAACCTCGGCATGCCCGTATGGCTGCAACCGATCACCCAGTCGAACTCGGGCGGGAACCAACCCGGACGATCGCTGGAGAACGACGGCTCGACGTGGCCGCCCACCCCGACAACATCGTCGTCCTCGTAGGAGCGGGACAAGTGATCGAGCCAGTCCGGTGCGGCGGCGGCATCGTCGTCGATGAAGGCGACCACGTCGCCCATCGCCGTGCGCAGGCCTACGTTGCGGGCTCCGGACAATCCCTGTGCGCAGTCGTTCTCTGTGACGACGATGTCGGCGAACTCCGCCCGCGCCCGTGCCGCCAGCCCCGGGCAATGATCGATTACCAGGACGACTTCCTCGGCCGGGCGGGTCTGGGTCCGAACGGAGTCTATGGCCTGGCACAGGCGCGACCATCGGTCCTCGGTGTAGGCGCAGATGATGACCGACACCCGGCACCTGGCCGTCGGCGGTGCAAGGGTCATGCGGGGACAGCTCGGAGAACCGGCTCGACGTTCGTAGCCCACCACCACGGATTTCGGTGGTAGCGCTCCGACTTGTCGAGGTTCCCGGCCACATGCAGGAGCCAGCACCACAGGACGAGCTCGTGGTCGCCGATCCCGAAGGGCGCCATTGCGTGGCGCGAAACCTGGAGCAACGAGTCGTCCGGCCATCTCGGGGCGGCCAGGATCCGGCAAACCTGTCGGCCCATACTCCATCCCCGAACCTGGCATTCGAGCGCGGTCAACCAGAGCACCGCATCGAGGTCGGGCAGGCCGTCCGGGCGCGCCTGGCCCCAATCGAGGATCCCGTACACCCTGCTGGCGTCCGGGGCCACCATCACATTCCCGGGCGTGAAGTCGCCATGGACCCATCCGACCTCGAGGTGTCGACCGTCGATCGCACCCCGGAGCAGCTCTTCGAGGTGGTTGATGGCATTGAACTGTGCCCTCGGCACATGTCCCGAAGGATGGGTCTGGCGGAGGACGGTGGTGGCCCTACATAACCAGCCGTCGGCGAAGGCCTCGTCGACCAGAACCGTGCGGGCCGTGCGCCGGTGAAGCTCACCGATGACACAGAGGCCGATGTTCATGACCGCTGGGAGCAGGGGGGGAGCTGCCCTGACGACATCGGCGGCATCGCTCCCGGGGATCAGTCGCTCCAGAGCCATGCACCCCGTGTCGGTAAAGGTCAGGTAGGCCTCGGGCAGCATCGCTGTCCAGGGGCCGAGTCGGGGATCGCCGGCCAAGAGGCTCAGAACGCTGTGTTCGGAAGCGAATTCGAGGACCGCTCGTTCGCTTCGCGCCAATTTCACCACCCCTCCGGGCGCTCCGTCGTGTTGTCGGAGGGCGGCGACCACACGGTCAGATCCACTGGGAAGGATCCTGAGCTGCTCGGAGCGCCGCTGCGCAGAGCCGTTGGCAATCACCGGGTATAGCGAACCCACGTCCGACAGTGCGGTGAGGATCAGCTTGCGAGCGTGCGGCTCGGACAGACGCGACCGAAGGCGCCCGGCCGCGGCCACGAACCGAGCTGGGAGGATCATCCGTGTGATCGCCACCACGATCCGCATGGCCAAGCCCATCGGGCCGATCCGTCGGAAACCGCCATCGGCGAGGAACCGGCGATGCTCCATGACGAGCAGGACGAGGGCACTCATGGTTTGCGCCGTCAGCCAGGCCACGCCGACCCCGGCGATGCCGATACGGGGGAGCAGCAGCATCGAGAGCACTGCCACCACGGTGAAGATGGCGGCGTTGATGATGGCGACCGGTCGTGTGTCCCGGCGGATCCGATACGCGCTGATGGCCGTGGCCGTGAAGACGAAGGGTAGAGCAGAGAGGGCGAGCAGGCGCAAAAGGGTGGCGCCCTCTGCGGCATAAGCACTACCCATCAGCCGGAGGAGGAGCGGGGCGGCTGCGACGACCACGGCGACACCAGGGCCGAGGACCTTGAGGAGATGGATGCGGACCCGACGACAGGCGTGGCGGAGGCTGGTGGGATCGGTACTGGTCTCGGCGACCAGCGACGAGCCCAGGTTGATGCTGACCAGGTACAACGAGTAGGCAATGATCCAAGCCAACGAGAAGCTGGCACTGGTGGCCGCTCCGACTCGGGCGATGACGACCAACGGCAACAACGAGGTCGCCGCCAACCAGCAGAGGGACCCGACGTAGTCGTAGGGGACGAAACGCCGGAGGTCGT
>JAUTXB010000217.1 GCA_030838245.1 Acidimicrobiaceae bacterium | reverse complement strand
GTGGCGACCAGGGCACCGGCCCGCTTGCCCGCCCCCGGCAGGAAGCAAACCAAGGCGCTGGCCAAATTGAGCTGGGCGGCACCCCCGATGAACATCAGGACCAAGACGGCCACCGAGTTCCGCCCGACGACGGCCATCGGATAACGATGGGCGGCGAGGATCCAGAACCCAAGCCCGATGGCCGAGGCGACCACGGCGCTGATGTTCAACGCGTGGCCGTTCCGGAACAAGGGCTCTCGGCACTGGCCGACCAGCCCGGACGGTATCGGTTCCACGATGGGCACCGGCTCGATCACCGGCTTCTCCGTGCCGCCCAGGCCCGAGCAGCGATGGACGACAGCCGCCTCGGTGCACCCTTCGGACCGTTCTCCTGGACGGACAACAAGGCGAGGAGGTCATGGGCGGCGTCGGGAACCTCGGGCGCCCGACAGGCAGAACATGATCCCGGGCGGTGGCCCAAGAGCCGGGTCACGGCTTGAAAGAGGCCAACCTGATAGGAGCCCCGCATGACCTCGACACCCTGGGAGGCCAGGGCGGCGTGGGCGTGGGCGTTGGCGGGGGCGAAGGCCTTATCGGCCAGCCCGAGGAACCCAGCATCGGAGGTGCTGTCGCCGATGGCAAGAGCCACTCGACGGTTGGCCGCGTCACTGGGGAGCCGCCCGCTGGCAGACTTGGTCACGTCAGGACGGGCCAGTTGGTCCACCAGGGCGGCCAGCCCTGCACCCTTGTCGATGCCGGCAGGGACGAAGTCCGTCTGCATCTCGCCGAGGACGGCGTCCAAGGTCTGCGTCGACCCGGAGATGGCCCCCGCCTCGGCCAGGATGCGGGCACCCTCGGCGTCAAGGCCGTACCGGCCGGCCGGCCCGCGCCGGAACACGCGCACGATGTGGCGGTAGTCCCTATCCACTTCGACATCGACGTGTGCCGTGACATGAGTACGCAAGCGCTCGGTAGCCAGCGTGTCCGGAGGGGTGACGAGCTCGGTCACCGACGAACGGGCGTGGTCGTACACGGCTGCTCCGTACTCTGCGACCCCGCCGGTAGCGCCATAGGTGCGGCATCGCTCGATGACCTCCGGCAGGCTCCGCCCCGTCACCAACAGCAGGCGAACGTTGTGCGCTCGAAGGGCACGGAGTGCAAGCGCACCGGCGACGGTGGTAGCCGGGAACCCGAGGGGCGAGGTCTCGAGGACGCCGTCGAGATCGACAGCAGCGAAGTGCCCGTTCGTCGGGCTGGGAAGGTCGTCGAGGAACCGCTCGGCGAAGTAGTCCTGGACCACCCGGGCCCGCCGTCGATCGGCGGCAGCCGGTGTCGTCCGTCCCAGTCGGGTGGCGTGCCACAGGTGGGTCAATCGGTACAACAGCCATCGTTCGGGATCGACCTCGACTCCGGTCACCGTGGCATAGGCATGCCGGAGGGACCAGGCGTATGAGGCGGACCCGGAGTCCGTTGCCGCGCCGGCCAGATCGAAGACCGCGTCGTAGGTGGCCAGGTCTACGTGGCTGAAGGGGCCGTCGGCGAACCCGACCTTCTGTGTCCGACCGCCACAGCGAATGAACCCGTCAAGGGTGGTGTTGCCGTCGACCACCGAGGGCTCCGAGCTGTGCAGCAGACGGCGGGCCAGGGGATCGACGACCGGAACGCGCAAGGGCAGGGCCAGCGGTCCGAGGCTCCGGCTTACCAGGCGCGACGCCACCTCCCAGGCCGGCTGGCGCCCGGTGAGAACGAGACTCCGGTCCACCGGGACCCCGAGCGCCTGCTTGCGCTGATCGATGTATCGGGCGATATCCGACGGGTGCGGGGTCGGGCCCTGGCTCGCACCGGCGTTCTCGCCCTGAACCCGGTCGGTCGGTAGCCACCTCCGGTAGAGCATCCCGTCGGCAAAGCCCAGCACCTTCGGAAAGAGCGTCGGCGCAGCCTGGGCCACGGCCACGGCGTGGCGCCCCAGGTACCCGAGACCGACTCCCTCGACGACGATGGTCTCCGTGGTGGTGACGGGGGACTCGGTGGTGGCATCGACCAACTTCAGCCGATAGCGCCCTTGTACGTGGCCCCGGGCCGGGCGTGTCGGGGACCCGACCGAATCGACCCGGCCGACCGACACCCCCGGTGGCAACAGGTCGGTCACCGCCTCTCTGATCTGGGCGGCCAGCAACTGGCGATGGACCGACCACTCCTCCCAGGGCAGCGAGACCACCGTGGCTCCGCCCAGCGTTCTGCGGGCGACGTCATCATCGGTCATCGGGCTGTCGGGACCGAGAGCCACCAGAACGGCGACGCGGTCAGGCCCAACGGCGCCTGCCCGTCGGACTTGCCCAACCGCAGTGGCGAGCGACCGGCCTGTGGCCGGTGGATCGTCGACGACGAGGAACCGGCCTCCAGCCGAGGAGCGAGAGGCGATGGTCGCCCGTTCTGGGCCGGGGATGGGCCACTCCGGTCGGATCGTGACCGCAGTGATGTTCGAGTAGCCGAGTTGCTCGAGGGCGACAAGTGTCGCCGGTCCGAGATAGCTCCCCGAGGTCCGGACTCCGACCACGGTGAGCGGGCACTGCCGATCCGGCCAGCGATCGGCGAAGGTCGAGGCCAGTCGGGTCACGTCGACCAGGCGTTGGTCGAAGCTCCGAAAGCACGACGGCAGCCGGACGATGTCCTCCTCGCCCCACGCCTGAGCGCTGATGGTGTCGCTGACCGTACGGGCCTGGTGGTTCAGGGCGACCGGATCCGGTGCGCCACCCGCGTGCATCGCGGCTCGGCACAGTTGGTGGACGAGCCGGGTGAGCCGGCGGCCTTCGGAGCGCCGACGTAACTCGCCCGGTGCCCACGACCGGGCCCACATGTCGACGTGGTCAGCCCCCCCGGCCACCGCCCCAGCTAGCTGGGCTACGGTCCCGTTCATCTGGGTGAGCATTCCTCCGGCCCGCCGGAGGCCCCACTGGCCACGGTGCCAGCGGTCCTCGGTCATCTGGTGGAGGCCGGCGGCGAGTAAGAAGGCATCGAGCCACTGCTGGCCGGCGACTCGAACGCGGAGGTGTGAGGACAGCGTCTCGGCGTCGTTGAAAAGGTCGACGAGCGCCAGCGGGCCAGCAGACGACCCGGCGTCGACCAGCGGCTCGTCGGCCACCGGCCCGTCACCCAGCTCGGCGACGAGCTGAGCCAGTCCCATGGTCACCGATGGCCACCTTTCCGCCGGAGACGACGCGTGGTGGCGAGATGTCGTCGTCCCGAGTGCCGACTGGCCAGGTAGGCGAACGGCCCGGCTACGAGCCCGCGCCGCTGGAGGCGGCTCAGTTCCACGGGCACGCCGGCGGGACCAGTGGGAGCCGATTCGATCCGCCGATGCGGCGGAGCCCCGCGCCAGGCCCGAAGGATTCCGGCCGGCAGTCGGGGAATGAGCCACAGGGCGGTGCGGGGCTGGCACAGGATGGCACTGGTCAGGAAGGCACCCTGGCCGACCCCGTAGCCGAACGCCTGTCGTCTAACGGCGGGAAGGTCTCGTCGGTGGTGGTGCCAGACCAGAGCGCCTGGTTGGTAGGCCAACGTGTGCCCGTCGGCGATCAACCGGAACAGCGCGGCCAGGTCGTCTCCACCGCGGGCGGGCGAGCCGGTACCGAGCGCGGGATCGAATCCACCGATGCTTTGCAGGTAGCGGGTATCGAACGCCATATTCGCCCCCGACCCCAAGCGTCCCGCGCTGAATGGGAACAGCGAGTCGGTAGCGCCAGACTGGTGGAGATCGAAGCGAGCCGGGACGAACCCCTTGGCGAACTGGCCGTGCATTTCCAGCATGAACTGGGCGGGAGTCTCGAGCTCGGCCGGCAGGATGAGCCCGCTCGTGCCCTTGACGGTGGGTTCGGTGACGAAGGGCATCACCAGCTCGCTGAGCCAGTGGCGGTCGACGACGACATCGTCATCGGTGAAGGCGACGATCTCGCCGGTGACCTCGGGGAGGGCCCGGTTGTAGCTGGCCCCGAGGCCCCGGCGCCGCTCGCAGAGGTAGCGCACCGGGTATCGACGCCCCATCGTCTCGACCAATTGTCGGGTCTCGTCCGACTCGGGGTCGTTGTCGACAACGAGAACATCGAAGTTGGGGTAGTCGACCCGCTCGAGCGACGCCAGACAGGTGGCCAGCTGCGCCGGCCGCTCCCGAGAGGCAATCACAACCGTCACCGGGTGAGGGTCGGTGAGGAAGCTGTCCCGCGCGGCCAGGCACGGAGCGCCTCGGTCCGTCCAGCCCGTCCACAGGGACGGTGTCGACGGAGTAGGCATGCTGTCGGCCCGAACGTGGGCGTCCAATGCCGGCCCGATAGCGCCTCGGACGGCCCGGGCCCACCGCACCGGACGATCGGCCTCATCAATGTTCAACCGGACTAGCCCGAGCGGCTGGGTGTGAAGCCG
>JAUTXB010000193.1 GCA_030838245.1 Acidimicrobiaceae bacterium | reverse complement strand
TCGGCCGCGTACAGGAACGCTCCACTGGCTTCGAAGAGCTCAGTGGCTTCGCTCGCCTCTTCAATGTTGCGTGACGCAACCGCTCGCGCATAGGCCGCCCTGGCCGTCATCAGGTCGCCATCGACTTGGTCGGCCAAGGCCATGAGTTCCTGTGAAGCCGACGCGCTATCGCCGATTCGTACGAGATCGTGCAAAGCGGCGGCGGCCGCAGCGAGCTGGCCCCAGTCCATACCCAGCTCGACAGCATGCCTGAGGTGAGCGCGAGCTCTCAGTGGGCTCCCGGCAGCGAGGGCTCCCCATGCTCGCCCACGCCAGATGTGGACATCCATGAGTTGCATCGACGCCGGGCCCACCGCGTCGAGCTCAGCCAAGGCGGACATACTCGCTTCCCGATCGCCCAGCTGTCCTGCGGCCAACGCGATGCCTCCCAGCCCCCACCGCTGACCGGGATGGTGGAGCTCGCGGAACACGCCCGCACTCTCCCGAAACAAGCGAACGGCGGTGGCCAGTCGACCATCGGCCAACCGGACAAATGCCAGTATTGAGGCGAACCAGGCCTGGCCACCCGCGTTCTTCCGTTCGACTGCTATCTCGTACGCGGCCATGCACGTGCTGGCCGCCTCGGCCAGCCTCCCTGCCTCGACCAATGCCAAGGTATGGGCCACGACGAAGATGGCCGTGCTCGAGACCTGGCCGGCATCTTCGAGATCGAGCCGAGTGGCGAGCGCGTCCTCGGTGTGGCGGATGGCCTCCTTGGTCCGACCGGCCAGAGCGAGGGCGGTGCCGAGGTCTCGGGCGGCCTGAGCGGACGCAGAGTCGCCCGGAGTGGCCACCAGCGGCTCGTCAAGCTCGATCGCCCGGGTCACATCACCGGACAAAAGAAAGTGGTCGGCCCGTTGGGAAGCGATGTCCCGTTGGCACAAAGGGTCGTCAACGATGGCAGTGGCAGCGGTCAGGACTCCGTCAGCCTCGTCAGATCGGCCGGGTGACAAGAACAAAGCCGCGGCCCGGCGAACGGCGACGTCGGCGCGCTCCCTGTCGCTGCTGGCCCTATCCGCCGCAGGCGCCAGGACGTCTTCGATGTCTTCGCTCCGACCGATGATGTCGATCGAGTCGGCCAGGAGGATCGCGGCCTCGACCAGGTCCCACTCGTCCCATGCTGCCCGTGCCAGCCGGGTGCTCAACCGATAGTCCTCGTTCTGGAAGGCCAGACGTGCCGCTTGCACTGTGGTCTCGGGCCGGCCGCCGCCGCCACCATCGAGTCGCCACACGGCCACCCGGAGAACGTCGGCCGGTTTCAAGCCGGTTTTCTGTTCGGCCAGGTTTGCCAGCGAGCGACAGAGACGCGTTCGCCGAATGGGCGATAGGTGAGCTCTCACCACCTCGCCGTAGAGCGGGTGGGCGAGATGCACTTCTGGGTCGTGATCACCAGGCACGGCTTCGAGGACTCCCCGCCGGGCCATGCGTTCGACTGCGGCTGGGGGAACCAGGGCGGTAAGCAGTGACAGCTCCAGCGGATCCCCCAACGCCACCAGCTCGAGGGTTTCTCGCTCGACCTCCGTGATACCGGTCAAGCGCTGCTCGATCAGGTCCCGGAGTCGTGGCGAATTGGCCAAGGGCCCGGTCAGCCGCCAGATACCCACATCTCGAGCCAGCACACCCGATTCCAAGGCCCCCATGATCAGCTCTCGGAGATACAGGACGTTGCCGGCGCTGGCGCTCTGGAGGGCCTGGAGGGCTCCACTGTCCAGCAGGCCACCGACCGCGATCTCCGACAGCGATTGCACGTCGGGACTGGTCAAGGGAGCCACATCGATCCTCAGGACACGCTCGTCCTTCCACATGTCCACGACCGGCCCGATGGTCTGCTCGCCCGTGCGCACGGTGAGAACCACGAAGACGCTGCCCTGGTCCATCAACTGATCGAGCAGGGCCACCGAGGCGTCATCGAGCTCGTTGGCATCGTCCACGACCAGCACCATGCGGGAGGTGCCTCGACGCTCGTCGATCGCCTTCACTGTGGCGTTAAAGAGGTCTCGGCCGGTCAGCTCGGGGACCTCGAGCTCCGTAAGCAGATGTACGAGTGCGCCCAAGGGGATTCCCGAAGCGCTTTTTGTAGCCCGGGCCAGGCCGGTGAACAAGCCTCGCTCGTTGGCCAGATCTCGTACTTCCCGGGCCAAACGGGTCTTACCGACGCCTGCCGGCCCGATCAACACCACCCCACTGCATGAAGCGTCGTCGATCCCCTCGGCCAACGCCGTGAGCTCACGAGTGCGGCCAACGATGGGCCACAGCGCGTTCAGCTGAGGTCGAACGGGCCTGGCCATCGCTCCTGTTATCTTCTCGTCGTCGAAGAACGGGAACATGGACCAGTTGATTGAGCCCATCATCCGCCCTCCAGGGGGGACCCCAGCCTCCCACAGGGGAGGACTCTGGCAAGTCGTACCGCTGGAGGATCAGATGTGTTGCTCGATCGCCTGATTTGAGTACCTGGCTACCTATGCCATGCCGGCCGTCGTCATCGAGAATGCGTGGGTGTGGAGGGACTGGCCTCTGCACCACGGGGAGGTCCGGCATGGGACTGTTTCGGCGCATCAAGGATGGCGTGGACGGATCTGAGTCCCCGACGGGCGGACCCATCAATGACGATGTGGACTTCGAGCCGATCGGCGGCGTGAGCCTCGAACGATATGTGGAACTCCTGAACACCCTGGCGTCAACCACCGGCTCTGTGGTGACGGATGAACCTCCAGGGTTCAGTGCGCCTGCCTGGCAGTCGGTATCGGAGGGATGGGCGGCTCGGATCCGTTCCAACCCGGCAGTCGCCGCGAGTTTCGACGCCCTGGGCGCACGATCGTAAGGACTCACGGCCGCTCGCCTCTCGCCCCATTTGAGTAACGATTACTCATTCCAAACGGGCCTGGGCAGCAGACACTGCAGGTGCAGACCATCCGCGCCCGTGTCCAAGGAGAGAACCCCAGTGTCGAACCGAAGCATTCGAAATGCACGCAGCGTGGCAGCCATCATCATCGCCTCGGCTTCGTGCCTCATCACAGTTGGGCTTCAGGCATCGCCTGCTGCGGCGATCGCGTCGTCGGCTACCGCCTACGTGGTGCAGAATCAGGATGGCAGCGTGACCCCTATTGACACCGGAACGAACACGGCCGGTACCGCCATCAACACCGGACTCGGCGGTTCCCCCTATGCAGTGGCCGTCACTCCCGACGGCAAGACCGCGTACGTGGTCAACAACACCCTGGACACCGTGACACCCGTCGACACCCAGACCAACACGGCTGGGACAGCCATTGCGGTGGGCCATCTGCCCGTGGCCATCGCCATCAGCCCCGACGGCCAAACGGCGTACGTGGTCAACGAAGGAGCGGACAGCATCACCCCGATCGCCACCGCCACCAATATCGCGGGCACGGCATTCCCGGTCACGGGATCGATGTCGTCTGCTCTCTATGGGATCGCCATCACCCCGGATGGGAACACTGCCTACGTCAGCAGTGCCAGTCAAGGCGAAGTGTTCCCCATCACCCTGGCCA
>JAUTXB010000187.1 GCA_030838245.1 Acidimicrobiaceae bacterium | reverse complement strand
GAGAGGTAATCGGGAGCCTCCGCGGTCTCGATGAACCAACCAGTCGGGCACATGGTCAGGATCTCCACGAAGGAGAACCCACCTCCTTGGAGCTGTACTTCGAGCGCCCGAGTGATCATGCGCTTGGCCTTGGCCACATTGCCGGCGTTGTTGACCGCAGCGCGGGCTACGTAGGTAGCTCCTTGGAGCTGGGCCAACAGATTGCTGACCAGGATGGGGTACCCATGGTCTTTGGCGTTGCGACCCTCGAGGGTGTTCTTGGTCCGCTGGCCCAGGACCGTGGTCGCAGTGAGATGGCCTCCGGTTTCCCCGAACACTCCGTTGTTGAGCATGAAGCAGGTGATGTTCTCACCCCGTGCTGCGGCGTGGATCACCTCTTGGAGACCCTCGTTGACCATGTCCCCGTCGCCTTGGATGGTGAAGGCCAGCAAGTTCGGCTTGGCCCGCTTCACCCCTGTGGCCAGGGAGGGTGCCCTCCCGTGCAGGGCCTGGAGCACCTCGCAGTCGAGGTTGTTGGAGAACGCCGTGTAACAGCCGATGCCGAACACGGCAATGGCTCGCTGCACGGCCCCGAGGTCGGCCACCGCTTCGAGGATGGAACGCATAGCTACGGGCTCACCGCACCCGGGGCACAGATGGTGCGCCCCGACGTCGATGAGATCGGGAGTGAAGTCGTCCACCAGGCGGGCCGGCTGCTCGGGTGGTCGCCGCGTGGGGATGATGGTCACCTGGCTGTCGGTGTTCATGGGATCGCTCCCTCTCTGATGGCCCCGGGTCGTCCAACCGAGTTGGCGACGTCGGCTGATGCCGCGGCGAGCACGGCTTCGATGCGAGACCGGATGACGGCCACATCGTTGTCCGGTCCGATGCCGAACCCCGAGCTATCCAGAGTGAGACCCCCGATGAAGTGCACTGGCGCTCGGCCCAGGACGGCCAGCCGGACATCATCGACCATCTGGCCCACGCTGTTCTCGTACACAGCCACCGCCCGCGCCTGGGCCGAGGCAGCGGCCACCGCCTCGGTCGGGAACGGGAACAACGTAATGGGCCGGACGAACCCAACGGGGAGTCCGTCGGCTCGCATGGCCTGGACGGCGAAGCGCACGTACTTGCCCGGTGTCCCGTAGGCCACCACCACCACCTCGGCACCTTCCAGGTAGCCCGTCTCCACCAACGGCGGTTCGCCCTCCACCATGGCCGCCGTCTCCGCGGCGCGGCGGAGGTAGTAGTCCTGAAGGTCGTAGCCCACGTCGTCGCGTTGCTTCACGGCTCCGAGCGGCGACAAGAGCTTGGCCCGACCCGAGCCGCCCGAGGTCCCGTCGAGAGCCCACGACCGATCCGGGAGCGGGCCGAAGTCGAGCGGTTGGACGTCCACCGACTGGTACACGTGGGCCAGGTAGTAGTCACCGAACACCAGGACCGGGTTGCGCCATTTCTCGGCCCAATGGAAGGCCAGCTGCACCAGCTCCACCGCCTCGGGTGCATCCATGGGAGCGAGCACCAGGTGCCGGTAGTCGCCATGGCCGCCGCCCCTGGTCGCCTGGTAATAGTCGCTCTGACCGCGGGCCATGTTGAGCACGACCAGCGGGATGCGAGCCAAGGTGATCTCGGACAGTGACTCCTGCATGAGCGAGAGCCCCTGGCCCACCGACCCGGTGGCCGCTTTGGTACCGGTGGCCGCGGCCCCCCAGGCCATCCCTACTGCCTCGAGCTCGCTCTCGGCATTCATGCAGACCCCGCCATGGGCTGGGAGCTTGCGGGCCATGTGCTCGAGCACCTCGGTGAATGGGGTCATGGGATACCCGGCAAAGAAGCGACAGCCGGCGGCCACCATCGCCTCGGCGATGGCCTCCGAGCCCTCCATGAGGACCCGGGTCATGACCCGCCTCTTGGTGTGCGTTCCCCGTCCACGTCCCGATCGGGTGGGGTGACCACCTCGTTTCGGACCGGTGTTTCGTACTTGTAGACCTGGAAGACGAAGTCGGGACAGACCTGGGAGCAGGCCTTGCACCCCGTGCAGCCAGGCATCAGCTCGGGATAGCGGTAACCCCGGGAGTTGACCTGGTGAGTGGTCATGACCAGCACGCCGGGTGGACAGGCGTCGATGCACAGATCGCAGCCCTTGCAGGCGTCGACGTCGATGACCAACGTGCCTCGACTGACCACCACCTCGGGCGGCGTCATGCCTTCGCGCCCGAGGTGGCGGGCGCGGCGTCCCAGGCCGGCGCCATGCTGGCCGTCACCGAGGCATGACCGGCCTCCAGCGCGGCAGCGTTGAGGGCGCGGTGCTGCGCTCGATAGGAAGGAAGAGACCGCTCCACCGCGTCGATCAACGAGCCGAGCCCGACTAGGCCGGTGGCAGCGGCATAGGCCCCGGTCATGACCATGGACGCCGCCTGGACGTTCCCCGCGTCGACGGCCAGGTCGGTGGCGGGGACCTCCACCAGGACGAAGGGCGACCAGTCGACATCGCCCTCGAAGACGGTGGTGTTCACGAACACCACCGAGCCGGGAGTCAGGCGCCGATGGAGCGGCTCCCAGTACTCGTGATGCATGACGATCGCCGACCAGGCGTGGGCAATGGTCGGCGGGGTCTCGATGGGGCCGTCGCCCACCACCAACGTGGCGTCGGTGTTGCCCCCGCGCATCATGCCGCCGTAGTTCCCGAACAGCATCACCTCACGGCCTTCGGCCACCGCCGCCCGGGCCAGGACCTGAGCGGCCAGCTGTACTCCCTGACCGCCGATACCGGTCATCAACAGCTCACGCTCCATCAGCTCCGACCCCACGTCAGCACATCTAGAACACTAGTCTGGATTTTCAGAACGCATGTTTTTCAGGCGGGCAGCGGCGCCGGCATCTGGGCCGATCAACATATGCTCCCGACCTCCCGCTCTTCAGCACTTTTTCTTATATGTTTGGGAAATAGAGGCCGATGGTTCATTCGGTCGGACCCGGCGGGCAGCGCGTGGTGATTGGAGATCCGTGACTCAATTGGAAGGAAAGGTGGCCCTCGTCACCGGGGCAGGCCGAGGACAAGGCCGAGCCCATGCCCTGGCGTTGGCCGCCGAGGGTGCCGCCGTGGCCGTCTGCGATGTCCCGGCGAAGGTACCCACGGTGCCCTACCCGTTGGCCACCGAAGAGGACCTGGCCGAGACGGTCCGGTTGGTGACCGAGGCCGGAGGCCGATGCCTTTCACAGGTCGCCGATATCCGCAGCCGAGCTGACATGGACCGCGCCGTGCGCACCACCATCGAGGCGTTCGGCCAGGTGGACATCGTGGTGGCCAACGCCGCGGTGTGCGCCTTCAGCCCCTTCGAAGATCTCACCGACCAGCAGTGGGAGGACATGATCGGGACAAACCTGACCGGTACCTTCCACACCGTCCAGGCGGTCACGCCTCACATGAAGTCGCGTCGGTCCGGACGGATCATCGTCACCTCGTCCATGTCGGGTCGGGCCGGCAATCAGAATTTGGCCCACTACAGCGCGTCCAAGTTCGGGGTGATCGGCATGGTCAAGTCAGTAGCCCTGGAGCTGGCCCCCCACGGCGTCACGGCCAACGTGGTCTGTCCCTCGACGACCAGTACGCCCATGATCCACAACGACACGTGGTACCGGGTCTTCCGGCCCGACCTGGAACAGCCCACCGAAGAGGACGTGCGCCCGGCGTTCGCAGCATTGAACCCGCTCGGGATTCCGTGGCTCCCGCCCGACGCCGTCTCCCGAGCCGTCCTCTATCTCGCCGCCGACGAGGGATTCACCACCGGGACGACGCTCGAGGTCGGGCTGGGGCTCTCAGCCATGAAGCCGTAGGGACCCGATCCAGGGGTACGACTCATCACACCTGGAATTGATCAAAGAAGCAGTCGAGCGCCGCGCCGCCTGGTCGGGGGCAACGGTTCCGGCTGGGAAGGGTCAGAACGCATCGGGCGAGGCCTGGATCGCTTCGGGAACCGGATGGCGATAGAGGATCGAGGCGTTCTCCCAGGTCATCCGCTTGATATCGTCCGCCGGGAGACCCCCGATCTCTTCGTCGATCACCCGCTGCGTATGAGGCCAGGTCGAATCGCTGTGGGGGTAATCGGACTCCAAGAGGATATTGCCGACCCCGATCCGCTCCCGGAGGGCGAACGTCGACTGATCCTCGACGGCGCAGAACCAGAAGTTGCGGACCAGGACTTCCGACGGGGTCAGGTCGGACTGCCATGTGCCGTACATCTCGCTGTAGGAGCTCATGTGGTCGAGTCGATCGAGCAAGGCCGGAACCCAGCCGATGCCGCCCTCGGAAAGGCAGATCTTGAGGCCCGGATAGCGAACCGGTGCAAGGGAGAACAGCCAGTCCACCGCGGCGGAGATGGCGTAGGCGAAGAACAGGACGCCGGCCACGTCAGGAGGGGCGTCAGCCGTCGTCGCCGGTGAGGAACCCGACGACCCGATGTGCAGATTGATCACGGTACCGGTCTCTTCACACGCTTGGAACAACGGTTCCCAGTAGCCGGAATGAATGGTCGGGAATCCCAGGCGACTCGGTTCTTCACTGAACGACACGGCCTTGAAACCCCGCTCGGCGTTCTCTCGGATCATCGCGGCGCCGACCTCGGCATCCAAGAGCCACGGGATCTGGCAGGGAATGATCCGATCCGGGTACGACCCTGCCCACTCCTCCAGATGCCAATCGTTCCAAGCTCGGACCGCGGCCATGGCCAGGTCGGTATCGGTGGTCACCTTCTGGAGACGCTGACCGGCAAAGCCGGGGAGAAAGGAGGGAAAGTTCAACGAGGCATAGATGCCGTTGAGGTCCATATCTTCGATTCGCTTGTGTATGTCCCAGGCTCCCCGACGCATCTCATCGAATCGAGTGGGCTCCATCCGCCACTCGCTGACAGGCCGGCCAACGACGGCATTGAACCCCACGTTGGGCAATTCGGTGCCGTCGTAGACCCAGGTCTCGGTACCGTCCTCCTTCTCGACGATCCGGGGAGCGCGATCGGCGAATTTCTTCGGGAGGCGGCCCTCGAACACGTGAGGCGGTTCGACAATGTGATCGTCGGCCGAGATCACCGTGTACTTCCGAGTAGCTCGGGGCGGCTCGGGCAAGAAGGTGACGGTACGTTCCCCGTCCTTGCCTGATTTCGTCCACTCCTTGTTGGCCAGCAGGTCCTCAATAGACAACATGTGATGCTCCTTCACCGGTGTTGATGGAGATCCTGCGATCGGGGCGACGCTGCGCCCTCTCGGTGTGTTCAGATCCCGACCTCATTGGAGCACATCTGGTTCTTCGCCGATCAACCACCGTGCCGCGCCGGCGAGATAGACATCGGACCCGCGCTCCACTCATACTCTTAAACTTAAGAAGTTAGCGGGTAAGGTGTCAAGCATGGAGGGCGGGGGCCACGCCCAAGCTTCAACGGCGAGGGAGGGAACAAGTTGCGCGGGTAGTCCGAGTTGACCGCCCCATGGCCCTCACGTCGCACAGGCTTGATTAGCCTGACGGCGATCGCAGGAGGCAACAGTGAGAACAAGAGGAGGATCTCCGTGATGACTGAAATCCCACTGGCGAACCTCAAATGGCAACGCGTGGCGGAGTCCGTGGCCAACCACCTCCGCGACCAGATCCTGAGCGGGGAGCTCCAAGACGGGGATCTGCTTCCCAAAGAGGACGTGCTCCGTGCAACCTATCCGGTGAGCAAGCCGTCCCTGCGCGAGGCGATGCGCATCCTCGAGACCGAGGGCCTGATCAGCATCCGCCGAGGCAACATGGGTGGTGCCCTCGTGCACCGACCGGAGGCGGCCAACGTCGCCTATACCTTGGCCTTGGTCCTCCGATCCAGGAACTCCGGGACGTTTGCCGTCGCCACCGCGCTCCAAGAGTGCGAGCCATCGTGCGCCGCTCTCTGCGCCGAGCGAAAGGACCGCAAGCGTGCAGTGCTGCCGAAGCTTCGTTCTTTACAGCGCGAGGCGGTCGCCAACGTCTCCGATCTCGTTTCGGCCACGACCACGTCTCGCCGCTTCCATGAAGCACTCGTCGAGCTGTGCGGCAATGAGCCGTTGAAGGTCATGGTGGGAGCGCTCGAAGCCCTGTGGTCGAGTCACGAGACCGACTGGGCCCACCAGGTCAGGGACACCGACCTGGTGCCCATTGACGAGCGCCGCAATGCATTCGACGTCCACGCGGAGATGATCGACATGATTGCCGAGGGCGAGTCGGAACAAGTGCGGGAGCTTGCCGCCCGGCACCTCAAATTCGCACAGCACTACCCCACCGAGGTGGCCAGGACCGTTCAGGTCGACCGCAAAATCGGTGCCCCCATCGATCCGATGCTGGTCCGCCTGCAGCTGAACGGCAAGTGAGACCTCAGTGGTGCCACCGATGTGGACACCGCCGAGCCGGTTCGTCAGGGGCCTGTGATGCCAGGCGAGCTGTTTGGCGCTCGGCGAGCGGCGTCGGCGGTCAGTTGGCCCTTGGCCACCTTGCCCCCTGAAGAGCGAGGCAGCTGCTCCAGAACGACTAGATGCTCGGGATAGTTCTCTTTGGACATGCCTTGGCCGGCGAGAGAATCGATCAGCTCGTCCAGGGTGAGCGATGCTCCTGATCGAAGCTCGACGTACACGCAGACTCGTTCGCCGAAGAGGGGGTCGGGCATCGGTACCGCAGCGGCCAGGGCGACCGATGGATGGGTCGATACGGCGTCCTCGACAACAGCGGCAGAGATGTTCTTCCCGCCCCGAATGATGATCTCGGACTTACGGCCGACAACAGTGAGATAGCCGTTTTCGTCGATGGTGGCGATGTCTGCGTGCAGGACGAATCCATCGGGCGTGAACAGCTCGGCGTTGGCGCCGGGGTCGTCGTAGTAGCCGAGGCACACTGCGGGCCCTCGGCTACCGGGCTGGCCCCTTCCCGTGCTGGTGACATCGGTCCCGTTGTCGAACAGCCGGACCTCGGTGCCGTTCAGGGGCCCACCTCCCGTTCGCAACCGAAGCTCCGTCGGGTCGGTGACCCGGGTGCCGGTGGCAACCCCACTCTCGTTGGACCCATAGAAGTTCAGGACGAACGCGCCGGTTCGCTCCTCGAAGTCCCGAGCCGCCTCGTAGGGGATCATCTCGCCGCCGGTGAACATCACCCGGAGCGATGACACGTCGCGGGACGCCATCTCGGGACTATTCAGCATCATCTTGAACTGGGTGCTCACGCACACGAGCAGTGTGGCCCGCTCGCGCTCGATCAGTTCGATCGTCGATTCTGCGGAGAACTGCTCGGTGATGACCGCCGGCGCCCCCAGCACGGCGGTGACGAAATGAGTGGTGAACAACCCGAAGCCAAACGGGACGGGCGCCATGCCCACGAGCACCTCGTCGGCTTGGAGCTGTCCCACTTCACATGCCTGTTGGGCCATGTAGAACTTGGAGTTCTGGGTGTGCATGACGCACTTGGGCAGGCCGGTAGTCCCAGAGGTGGAGTTGATCATGAACAAGTCGTCCGGACCCAGTCGCCGGCCGTCGAAGGAGGTTGGCCCGGCATCGGTGACACCGGGGGCCTCGACCCCGTCGACCAGGATCGGGGCCTCCAGGTCGGCCTCGAACACCGGGATGATCACGTGCCGTCTCAGCGGGAGCCCTTCGGTCCGAAGCTGATCGTAGAGCTTGGCCATGTCCGTGCCGCGATGGTCGGCGTGGGTGATGAGGACCACCGATCCGGTACGAGACACGAGGTGACGTATCTCTTGCTCGCCGGCGCGGGCGCCAATCCCGACCGTAATCAGACCGGCCTTCTCATTGGCCACAAAGGCCACGTGCACCGACGCACCATCGGGCAACAGGACCGCCGCCCTCTCGCCTGGCTCGAGCCCTGAACCCATGAGCGCATGACCGAGCCGGTCCGATGATCGTCGATATTCGTCCCAGGTCATCTTGGCGTTCAGGGTGATGAACGCGGTGTCGCCCGGACGGGCACCAGCGTGTCGCTCGACGAGATCGGCCACTGTCAGATCGCCCCACCACCCGGCGGCTCGGTACGCCGCGCCGATCTCGGGATCGACCATGGTGCGGAATTCAGCTCCAGCTGACGACACGCCTCTCCTTGATGCTCGGTCGACGACTATTCCTTAACTTCCAAACAATAGTACGATGGACGGATATGGCAGAAGCCGAGCACAATACGGGCCAGCACACGTAGGGCCTGCATCATCTTCTGAACGGCGCGAGGACGATCATGACGACCATGGAATCCCATCCCTACCAACGGGGAATCTTCTATACCGCGATGCCCATTCCCCCGGTTCCCGAGCACTGCATCACCGTCGACGCCGGTCCGGTGGCGTTCGTCATCGAGTCCAGGCTCTTGACCAACGAGGTCCTTCGGGCGCAGAACATCGCCGGTTCCCACGACCTGAGTGCTGCCGTCTATGACGACTTCGGGGCAACGGTGCACGTCTGCGACGCCTCCGACGGCATCGAGCACCTTAGGTTCGACTGCTTCGAAAAGGAACCGCACTACCACTACATCAAGAACGCGGAGCAGGGGAACCTGATCTGCCGGATCGACGAAGTTGCCGAAGGCGACCCCATCGAATGGACACTGGGTCGGCTCAGGCAACGGCTACCGGAGATGCTGGATCTGGCCGGCGCCCACCAACTGGCTCTCGCCGTTCGAGAGCGCCCTGAGCTCGTGACCCCGGCGATCGACCGCGTGGACGAGCTGCTTCGACGGGCCCAGATCGAAGCGGCGCGCATGAGGGAGCAGGCGAGCTGAGAGCGGTGCTCTGAGTGGCAGGACCTCCTCGGCTACAACCTGTACCCGGCGCCCCGGCTACGTCGACGGCAAAGGCCCCATCGAGCTCCTGAGGTGACAGCCCGCCGATAGCGTTCGATCATGGAGCTCACCGAGGCGATCCGACGGCGCCGGATGACACGCAACTTCTCCGATCGGCCCCTACCTGACGGTCTGGTCGACGGGATCCTGGCCGACGCCCTCCGGGCCCCTTCCGCCGGCAACACCCAGGGAACGGAGTTCGTCGTCCTCGAGGGCGCGACCGAGACGGACCGCTACTGGCAGGCAACCACTGACGAGGCATGGCGGCGAGACTCCCGGCGCTACGACGGGCTGCGGCGGGCCCCGGTCGTCGTGCTCGCCTACGGTGACCCCGACCGGTACACCAGCCGCTACTCGGAACCGGACAAGGCTCGAGCCGACGGGGTCGACGTCTCCTGGGTCGTCCCGTTCTGGTTTGTCGACGTCGCCTTCGCCACCATGGCCCTGCTGCTCCGAGCGACCGAAGCACGGATCGGCGCCGCCTTTCTCGGGAACTTCCGAGGTGAGGCGGAGCTCCGCTCTGTCCTGGCCGTACCCGAGCGAATGGTGTGGATGGGAGCAGTACTGCTGGGCCAGCCGGCGCAGCCCGATCCTCCGTCGAGCTCGCTCACCCGAGGGCGGCGCCCGTTCGAGGAGTCCGTCCACCGCGGTCGGTGGTAGGGATCAGCCCAGCCATTGGCGGACCTTCTTGCGGTCGAGCGCGGCCCACACCCCGCGCCACTCACGGCGAAGGTCTTCGCGCCGTTGCCGTTGCCCGGCGACGAGTTGGCCGGCGGAGAAGGCTGCGGCGCGCGATCCGGTGGCTGCCTCTCGCCGGAACCAGTCCTCAGCGGTGACCGCGTCGTGATAGTCGCCCAGGACGGTCTGGAGGGACTCGGCGGCAGCGGCCATCCTCCGAGCGGGATTGCCGACCACCGGCGTGGCCGCCTCGGCCGCGTACCTGAGCTGCTTGGCTCGGATCCGGATCCGGTGCAACTGGCGGTCCGTCGGGTGCGCACCGGCATGGCGGACGCTGCGGCGCAACTTGCGCCATGGGCGACGGACCAGCGTCGGCAGCACCCGGTCGGCCCGGTCGTCGGGGTGCGGGCCTGATCCCTTATCGGTCCCGGATTGGGCGGTGCCCAGGAACGGTGGCGCTCCGGCCGAGGCATGCAATCGGTCGAGCAGGGTCAGGTAGCGGTCGCTCGACATGGCATCGAGCAGGGCGGCGTGCGCAGCCTCACGTCGGCGACCGAGGTCCAGATGGAGCTCGCCGAAGGGCCGGGTGTCGGCGGGGGGTGCGTGGCCCATCTCCGTTTCCAGATGGCCGGTCAGGACGTCGATGTCGCGCACCTCGCCCAGGGCGTCGGCTATCCATTTCAGATCGGCCCGGGTGTGCGACAGCCAGACCGGATCGAGCACATCGGCCAAGGTCTTGAGGTCGGAGCGGAGCCGCCGCGTGGCCACCCGGGACTGGTGCACGGCTTCGGCGTCTCCGCCGTCCAGACGAATGCCGTACTCGTGGTCGAGGATTCGCTCGAGCGCACCGTGAATGGAGTCCTTGACCACGTCTCCGAGCCGGGCGTGCGGTCCGAGCGGCGGAACGGGTCGATCATCGAGCGAGCCTGGTTCCAGCCCCAGCGCTTGGACCAGCTTCGGCCCGCGGCGGTCGATGGCGGCTCCGGCGCCGCCCAACCGCTCCACCAGAGCGTCCACCACCGCGCCCTGGCCGCCGACCAGCTCAAACTCGACCTGCCGGAAGCGCAAGCCGTCCTGGGCGCCGCCGTGCACGGCCACGGTGTCATCGTCCAGCTCGCCCATGGTGATCCCGGCTGCATCCATCAGCACCAGGCGCTGCCGGGTCGTCTCCAGCTCGGCCACCTCCTGCAACGGGGCATGACGCACGATCCCACGCACGAGCCCCACGGCCTCGTCCGGAATGTCGGGTTGGCGTCCCGGCCACGAGATCTCGTTCCGATCGAGCGTGGCTGTGGCCTGGCCGTTCGGGAGCTTGAGCGTCCACAGATCTTCGCCCCCAGCTGTGCGATCACGACGGCGCCGGAGGGTGATCCCCCGCTGCAGCAGCCGGAGGTCCGGTGTGTCGAAATAGGTCGCCACCAGCTCGAGGGTGGGGCGGCGGTCGGTGATCACGCCATCGACCACTCCGGTCAGGTCGGGAACCTGAAAGCCCAGGCCGACATCCAGCTTTATCTCTTGCTCCAGGGATTGGGTGTGAGAAGCCATCTCCGTCCCCTACCCGGTCGGGACGGCGACGAACCGGGTGCCCCACCGCGACTGTCCGCGCCGCGCCAACGTGTCGGCACCCAATGCTGGGACCCGATGCTGAGGCGCCGACGAGAGGCCACCTGGGGTGGCCCTGGGATAGCGTGGGCTGGCCGCACAGACACATACATGGGGGCTTGTCTTGGCTTATGACCTCGTCATTCGAAACGGCACCGTGGTGGACGGCTCGGGAGGACCCTCGTACCGGGCCGACGTGGCCGTTTCGGGGGACCGCATCGCCGAGATCGGCCGCATCACAGCGCGGGCTCCGTCGGAGATCGACGCCGAGGGCCAGGTGGTGACACCGGGATTCGTCGACGGCCATACCCACATGGACGCCCAGGTCATGTGGGACCCGCTCGGCACCTGCTCGTGCTGGCACGGGGTGACCACCGTGGTCATGGGCAACTGCGGCTTCTCCCTCGCCCCTGTCCGGTCCGACGCACGCGAGCTGGTCGTCCGGAACCTGGAGCGGGCCGAGGACATCTCACCGGCCGCCCTGGCCGCTGGGATCGAGTGGGGGTGGGAGACCTTCGCCCAGTACCTCGACGAGGTCGATCGTCAACCCAAGGGCATCAACTACGCCGCCTATGTCGGCCACTCGGCTCTCCGGACGTGGGCCATGGGCGAGCGGGCCTTCGAGGAGGAGGCCGACGAGGACGACCTCGGTCGCATGGAGGTCGAGCTCGAGTCGGCCATGCGGGCTGGTGCCATCGGGCTGACCACGTCGCGCAGCGGCAACCACGCCACCTCCGACGACCGCCCGGTGGCCAGCCGACTGGCCGCCTGGAGCGAGGTGCAACGCCTCGTCGGCGTGCTCGGCCGGGAACGGGCCGGCGTCTTCGAACTGGCACTCGAGGGGGCGGCCCGGTCCCGGGACCCCGAGCGCCGGGCCGAGTTCTTGGAGCGCCTCCGCGGGCTGGCCCTCGACTCGGGAGTGCCGGTCAGTTTCGGGGTGGTCGGGGGGTACGACGAGCACCTGCTCGAGCTCATCGACGACGTGGCCGCGGCCGGAGGCACCATGTTCGGCCAGAGCCATTGCCGGGGCGTGGCCACCCTTCTCTCCTTTCAGACCCGGCTGCCCTTCGACCGCCTGCCCGAGTGGCGGGACCTCCGGGCCCGACCGGCCAGCGAGCAGCTGGCCGCCTTGTCCGATCCGTCCGTCCGGGCCCGCCTGGTGGACGCGGCTGAGCACGGCGACTACGGGCGGGCCATCGGTGCTGAGGCCCGTCGCCCCGACTTCGACCACGTCTATGTCATGAACGGGGCGGTCCCACCCCACGCCACGGTGGCTCAGGTGGCCGCGGCCCGAAGGATGGCGCCGGTCGAGCTCATGATCGATCTCGCCGTCTCCACCGGGCTCGAGCAGCTGTTCATCCAGCCCATCACGCCCGAGGACCCCGACCTGATCCTTCCTTTTCTGCGCCACCAGGGTTCAGTGATGACGTTCTCGGACTCGGGTGCCCACGTGAGCCAGGTCATCGACAGCTCGATCCAGACCCACCTCCTGGCCTATTGGGTGCGGCAACGTCAGGACCTCACCTTGGAAGAGGCGGTCCGGATGTTGACCAGTGCTACGGCCGACGCCTGGGGGTTCACGGACCGGGGCCGGTTGCGGCCCGGCTTGGCTGCCGACCTGAACGTGTTCGATCCCGACACGGTGGCTCCGTCGATGCCCGAGGTGGTGACCGACCTGCCTGGCGGGGCACGGCGGCTGCGCCAGGGGGCAACAGGCTTCAGGGCCACCGTCGTGGCCGGCCAAGTCGTGCTGGACGAGGGGAAGTCCACCGGCGCCCTCCCCGGTCGGCTGCTCCGCGACGGTGCTCGGCGGGGCGGTGCCCAGCGGATAACTGCCTGACCGATCCCAAACCCGAACCTGAAAAGGACCATCGTGACCTCTGATGAAATGGACCGGCTGGTCGACGAGCATTTCAAGGCTGAGGCCAGCGGCGACGTCTCCGGCGTGCTGGCCACGTTCGCCGACGACATCGAGCACGACACGCTTCCCAGTCCGCCCGACGCCGAACCTCGGCACGGAACGGCCGCCGTCGGCGACTTCTACGCCATGCTGTTCAGCGAGATCGTGGTGGACAGCTACCGGAGTGTCCGGCGCTGGTACGGCACCGATCACCTAGTGGACGACGGCGTCATGTCGGCCAAGGCGGTCGGTCACCCGTTCGGGTTCGACGGTCGGGGCCGGCGGGTAACGTTCCGCGTCCTCCATGTCTTCGACTTCGTGGACGGCCGCATCGCCCGTGAGAGCGGCTGGCCCGACGTCGGAACAATCGGCGAACAGCTGGCCTGATGAGCCAGCACGATCCCCACGGCTTCGACCCGGCCACCGTCACCTCGGTGACCTCGGCCGCGCTCGAGCATGCGGAACGGATGGGGTGTATCCACGCTGACATTCGGGTCGAGCGGATCCGATCCCAGTCGGTGCGGTTGCGCGACGCCCGACTGGAGTCGGCGGCCGACGACACCGAAGTCGGTGTGGGGGTCCGCGTCGTCCATGGCGGCGCTATCGGCTTCGCCGCCACGGTCGAGGTGACGGCGGAGGCGGCGGTGCGGCTGGTGGACCAGGCGGTCGACGCCGCCCGAACGACCGCGCTGGCCGCTCGCCTACCGGTGGAGCTGGCCCCCGAGCCGGCGCACGGCGCCGTCGTCTGGTCCTCCCCCTACCGGGTCGATCCGGTGGATGTCCCCTTGGCCGACAAGGTCGCGCTGCTCGAGGATTGGAGCACGCGCCTGTTGGCCTCTCCGGCCATCGATCACGTCACCGCGTCGATACTCGGTGTCAGCGAGACCAAGTACTATGCCGACCTGTCGGGGACCGAGGCCACCCAGCACCGGGTCCGACTCCACCCGGTGGTCGAGGCCCTGGCTCTCGGAGACCGGGGGGATGGGTTCGAGACCATGCGAACCCTGGCTCCGCCCGTCGGTCGGGGCTGGGAGTACGTCGATCGCCACGATTGGGACTGGGAAGCCGAGCTCGGGGCCATTCCCGAGCTCCTGGCCGAAAAACTGCGCGCCCCTTCGGTGGAATCCGGTCGGTTCGACCTGGTGATCGACCCCACCAACCTGTGGCTCACCATCCACGAGTCCATTGGCCACGCCACCGAGCTCGACCGGGCCATGGGGTATGAGGCCGCCTACGCCGGCACCTCGTTCGCCACCTTCGACAAGCTCGGCACCCTTCGCTACGGGTCCGACATCATGCACGTGACCGGCGACCGCACGGTTGAGCACGGCCTGGCCACTGTGGCCATCGACGACGAGGGCGTGGCCGGGCAGTCCTTCGACTTGGTCCGTGACGGCGTCCTGGTCGGCTACCAGCTCGATCGGTCCATTGCCCGCTCCAGCGGGCTCGGTCGCTCCAACGGCTGTGCCTTCGCCGACTCCCCCCTCCACACCCCCATCCAGCGCATGGCCAACGTGTCGCTCCAGCCCGCGCCGGGCCGAGGTCCGAGCACCGAGTCGTTGATCGCCGGGGTCGAGCAGGGCATCTACATCATGGGCGACAAGAGCTGGTCCATCGACATGCAACGGCACAACTTCCAGTTCACCGGGCAACGCTTCTACCGCATCGAGAGCGGCCAGATCACCGGGCAGCTCCGCGATGTGGCCTACCAGGCCACCACTACGGAGTTCTGGGGAGCGATGGAGGCGGTGGGCGGGACCGACACCTACCGGTTGGGCGGGGCGTTCAATTGTGGCAAGGGCCAACCGGGCCAGGTGGCACCGGTCAGCCATGGTTGTCCCTCAGCTCTGATCCGCAATGTTTCGGTGTTGAATACGCGGGAGGAGTCCGGGCGATGAGCCCAGGCACCGGTCGGCGCGGCCTCAAATCGGGTCTGCCCCCGGCCCACGACGTGATCGACCAGGCGCTCGACAAGGCTCGTGGGGACTGCGTGGTCATCGTGGAGGAATCCAGCGAGGCCGAGGTGCGCTTCGCCAACAACACCACCACGACCAACGGTCTTCGTCGGGACCGCCGGGTGACCGTGATCAGCTTCTTCGAGACCGACAGCGGGGTGGCTGTCGGCATCGGCCGGCGCGGAGGCAACGCCGATGTGGCCGACCTGGTGGCGGCCTCGGAGCGCGACGCAGCCGGCTCACCCGACGCCGAGGATGCCGCCCCCTTGCTGGAGCCGGGCGTGGAGTCGGAAATGGGGTCGGGGCCCGGATCTGAGACCTTCGACCATGGCCCGGCCGAGACCGACCTGTCGGTGCTTCGCGACGTGCTCGCCGGCCTCGGTGGCGCCTTCGCACGGGCCGACGGGGCCGGACGGGTGCTGGCCGGTTTCGCTTCGCATGCGATAGAGACGGTGTATCTCGGCACCTCGACGGGCATCCGGCGACGTCATGCCCAACCCACCGGCTCGCTCCACCTGGTGGGTCGCAGCACCGACGGGTCCAACTCGGCCTGGGTGGGAGCCGGGACTGCCGACTTCTCCGACGTGACCATCGACCAGCTCGAGGAACGGCTGGTGGGCCGGCTGGCCTGGGGGGCTCGCAGGATCGAGCTCGAGGCCGGGCGGTACGAGGTCGTCCTTCCCCCCGAGGCCGTGGCCGACCTGATGGTCGGGCTGGTGGGGTCGGCCAGCGGCCAGGAGGCCGAGGACGGTCGCACCGTGTTCTCCGCCCCTAAAGGCCGCACCAAGCTGGGCGAGGTGCTGGCCCCCCTTCCCTTTCAGTTGCGCAGCGACCCCGGCGAGCCTGGCCTCACCTGTTTGCCCTTCGTGGTGGCACCGGCCTCGAGCGCCGACTCGTCGGTGTTTGACAACGGGCTGTCGCTCGCTTCCACCCGGTGGATCGACGGCGGGCGCCTGGCCCGGCTGCGGTACCACCGGGCCGGTGCGGCGCGATCGGGCCAGGCGGTCACACCGGCCATCGACAACCTGGTCCTCGAACTGCCCGAGTCGGCGGGCTCGGTGGAGGACATGGTGGCCGGGACGGAGCGGGGCCTGCTGCTGACCTGTCTCTGGTACATCCGGGAGGTCGACCCGGCCACGTTGTTGCTGACCGGGCTGACCCGCGACGGGGTGTACCTGGTCGAGAACGGTTCGGTGGTGGGGGCCGTCAACAACTTCCGCTTCAACGAGAGTCCCGTCGACCTGTTGGGCCGGGTGACCGAAGCCGGCGCGACGGTACGGGCGCTCGGACGGGAGTACGGGGAATGGGTCAACCGGACAGCCATGCCCCCGGTCCGAGTGCCCGATTTCAACATGAGCTCGGTCAGCCCGGCCAGCTAGCCATGAAGTGGCCACCGGCCTCGAGAGGCCAGTGTTCCGAGGCTGGGTAGCCCGACCTCGCCGCCGACACGATATGGCGACGGAAGCACCCGACACCTCGTGGCGCTAGGAACCCGGCAAGGTGTGCAGTGAGGTGGCCGGCAAGGTCGGAGGAGCACGGTGACACGGTCAGCTCAATGCCCGCAGGGCATCGGTCCCGACACATCGGACCGCGACACCCCTCACTGCGTGTGCCAGAGGAGGCGCTCATGTCCATGTTCACCGCCGACACCTCACCGACCACCGCCGACAGACCATCGACCGCCGACACCGTCCATCCCCCGCCTCGACCGGCCATCCACACCATCGGGAAGCTCCGGGTCGTCCCGTGGTTGGATCCCGTCGCCGACCCGCTGGGAGTCCACCCCTGTTCCCGGTACGTGGAGCAGTACTGGCTCGGCATCCTGGGCCCGTCGACGACGTGGCTCTTGCGTCGGGTCAGCTACGGGCTCGAGGCTCACCCCGAGGGGTTCGTCCTGGACCTGGCCGACACGGCCCACGCCTTGGGACTGGGCGACCGGATGGGAAAGAACTCCCCGTTCCGTCGAGCCCTGCACCGGCTGGCCAAGTTCGAGCTGGCGCGACCCCACGGGCCCGATGGCCTCGCCGTGCGAACCCGCGTTCCACCACTGCCGCTGCGACACATCCAACGACTGGCACCGTCTCTCAAAGAGAGCCACCGGCAGTGGCAGGCCGACCAGCGACTCTCGCCCTTCGAACAGATGCGACGGCGAGCCCGACGGCTCGCTCTGGGGCTGGCCACATCGGGCCATGAACAAGCAGACATCGAGCGCCGATTGTGCGGCTGGCAGTTCCACCCATCCCTGGCATTCGAGTCGGCACGGTGGGCCATGGATCAGCACGTGCCCCGAACCGCCACCACGCGTGCCGTCGCGTCTACCGACAGCGAGGATCGTCGCGATTGAGTCAGCTATCGCCCAACTCCGACGAGTGCTCTAGCAAACTGGATCCGTACCGACACCGCCGCAGGCCGGCGTGCACTCCTCGTTGGTCGAACCATCGAGGAGTGATTCACCGACGGACCACTCGGGAGGGATGCAGCATGACCAAACAGAATTCGGACTACGAGGTGTGGTCGACGCTCTATCCTGACGAGGGAACAACGGCATGGGAGGCGACCCTCGAGCAGGAAGCGGAGCTTCGCACCACCTATCCAGGCGGAAAGGACGAGTTCTTCGCGCGGCTCTGGGACGAGCCGTCACGGTCCGACCTCGAGAGGTTCGGCCCCCTCTGCGGCGTGTCGCTCGAAGGTCGGGCACGGGGCTCGTTCGCCCCCGATGCCGATGCCAGCCCCGAAGAGGTCGTCGAAGGGCTCCGGATCGGTAACGCTTCGCCCCATCTCGTCTCGGCTGACGTCGTAGCCGGCGTGGTCAGACAGATCCCGCGAGACCTTTGGCTGCGTGGGAACTGGGAGGACATTGTCGACCAGCACGGCGAATGGGCGTTGGAGCTGGCCGAGCGAGTCAGAGCCGTCGAGGCACACCGAGCGGAGAACAGGCTTCGACAGGCCATCATCACCGAGGATTCCGGAGGCCTGTCAGCTCCGGTGGACTGGCTCATCGAGGACATGTTCATCGCCGGCGAACTGGTCGCCGTCATCGGCCGGAAGTCGGCGGGCAAGAGCACCCTGGCTGCCGTCGACCTGGCCTGTTGTGTGGCGACGGGAGCACCATGGATCGGCCACCGGGTCCGGCAGGGAAAGGTGATCGTGTTCGTCGCCGAAGGCTCGAGCGCTGCCTATCAGGCAGGTGTCCGGGCCTGGCGGGCCGAACACCCCGACGCCGGCGATCCCTGGAGCCATCTCCTGCCCGTGGTGGAACGGATCAGCCTCGTCGAGCCAAAGACGTCCGAGGGTGACAACGAAGGGGGCACGGAGGCGTACGCCACTCCGGCCGCTGGGACTTCTCGTGACGTCCAACATGCGCTCGAGCTCATCGGTGAAGAGGAGCCGACGTTGGTCGTCTTCGACGATCTGGTCGCGTGCATGGACGGCCGCTCGGACATGTCGCCCGCCGACATCTCCTCCGTACTGTCGGCCATGGAGGCCATGGCCGCCGTTGTCGGGAGCACGGTACTTAGCGTCCACAACACCGAGTACTACGGCGGCAAGTCACCAGGGCTGTTGCAATTCGAGGACGGGATGAGTGCCATCGCCCATATCAAGACTCGGACCAACAGCACGGAGCGCTTCGTCGAGTGCTACAAGCCGTCCCGACTGGCCAGCGAGTGGCCGACGGTGAAGCTGCGCCTGGTCCCCAACGGTGGTGCTCCGGTCTTCGTGCCCACCACCGCCTCGGACACCGACGCTATACACGGAGCACTCGACGGCCTGGGCGTGCCGTCGGGCAAAAACGCCATCCTCGAGCAAGCCAAGGAGCAGGGATTCGGCCTGAACCGAAATCGCGCTCTCCGGCTGATCGACGAACTGGCCGACGACCCCGATGACCTGGTGGCCAAGGACGGTATCAAGTACTACCTGGAGGGTTCCCTGGGCTAGCGGTCAACGACTGCTGCGGCCATGACCTCAGCCGGGCGAGCCGCCCAGCGACTCGGCAAATCCCGCCGACGACAACAGCGCCACCAGGGTGCGGACGCCGAAACCGGTGCCCCCCTTGGTCAGGTAACGGGCGTCCTCGTCGGAGCGGGCCGGCCCGGCGATGTCCAGGTGGGCCCAGGGCACGTCCCCCACGAACTCGCGCAGCAACAACGCGGCGGAGATCGAGCCGGCCTGCCCCGCTCGGCCGATGTTCTTCATGTCAGCCACCTCGGAGTCGATATGGCTGCGGTACTCGTCGGGGAGCGGCAACGGCCACAACGACTCGCCAGCTCGCTCCGATGCACTGCGCAGCTGGCGCTGCAACTCTTCGTTGTTGCCGAGGAGCCCGGCGATCCCGGTGCCCAGGGCCACCACCGCTGCGCCAGTCAGCGTGGCCAGGTCGATGATGGCGTCGGGCTCCATCTCGGTGGCCAGCGAGAGGGCGTCGGCCAGCACCAGTCGGCCCTCGGCGTCGGTGTTGAGGACCTCGATGGTCTTGCCATTGCGAGCGGTGAGGACGTCCCCGGGCTTGATGGCCCGTCCGCCGGGCATGTTCTCGGTCATCGGCGCCAGCGCAGTGACCCGGACGGGAACGCCGCGCACGGCGGCCGCATCGAAGGCGGCCAGGACGGCGGCGGCGCCACCCATGTCGGTCTTCATCGTCTCCATGCCGCCGGCCGACTTCAAGGACAGGCCGCCGGAGTCGAAGGTGATGCCCTTGCCCACCAGGACGACGTGGGGGACCCGACCGTTGACCTCCACCGGCTCGGCCGGCGTGTACTGGGCGCGGACCAGGCGAGGGGGTTCAACCGACCCTCGAGCTACGCCGAGGAGACCGCCCAGGTGCTCGGCCACGATGCGGTCCTCGTCCCACACCTCGACCGTCACCCCTGGCCTGGCACTCAGCCGGTCGGACACGATCTGGGCCAGCTTGGTCGGAGTCAGCGAGCTCGGCGGTTCGTTGACCAGGTCACGGGCGAACGACACGGCCGCGGCCAGCTCGGACCCTCGCCGGGCTCCCTCGGCCACTGCGTCCGCCTGGGCACCGTCGCACACGGCCAGGATCAGGCGGTCGAGCCGAGGATGGTTCTCCCCGGTCCGGTAGGCGTCGAACCGGTAGGCGGCCAACGTGGCGCCTTCGGCCAGCGCGGCCGCCACCACCGCGCCTTCCAGGGCGAGACCCGCCGGGATGGCCACCGCTCCGGCGCCACCCTCACCCGTCGCCCTGACGAAGGCGGCGGCACTCCGCCTGATCGCCTCCACCTCCTCGTCGCCAGCGTTGGGGTTGCGAGCTCCCCAGCCGAGGAGCACCGTTGCCGGCGAGCCCGGCTCATTCCGCAACACCAATGACTGGCCCACCTTGCCGGTGAAACCCTGACGCTTGAGCCACGCCGCATCCAGGACCGTGGGTACCTGGGCGCCTGCGATGGACTCGGGGAGGTCGGGTGCGACTTCTGGGCCGCCGGCGTCGGTGAACACGGGAATGCCCACCGCCACCAGGCCTGTCTCCAACCCCGATGACGGAGCCGTCTCGATCTGCAGCATGCTCACCCTTTGCCTTTGTGTTCTGTTTTTGGCTCTT
>JAUTXB010000183.1 GCA_030838245.1 Acidimicrobiaceae bacterium | reverse complement strand
CGCTCAGCCCGGTGCTGTCCACGGTGGAAGCCCCGGTCGCCGGCACCACCAACAACACCAGCTCGCCCTCGCGACCCAGCTCGGAGGTATCGACCACCAGCGAGTCGGCCACCTCGGGCAATGCCTCGATGACCCGATAGAACTCCGACGTGCCCATGCGAACACCGCCTCGGTTGAGGGTGGCGTCCGAGCGCCCGTAGACCACGGCGCCGCCTTCGGGAGTGAGCTTCACCCAGTCGCCGTGCCGCCATACATCGGGGAACGTGGCGAAGTAGCTGTCATGGAGGCGCGATCCGTCATCGTCGCCGTAGAGCTCGGTCGGCATCGACGGCATGGGCTGGGTGATCACCAGCTCGCCGACCTGGTTCACCACCGAGCGGCCCTCCTCGTCGTAGGCCTCGACCGCAGCACCGAGCTGCGCGCACTGCAGCTCGCCCACCAGGACCGGCAAGGTGGGACAGGCGCCGAGGAACCCGGTACAGACATCGGTACCCCCCGACATGGAGGCCACCAGCACGTCGTCACCTACTGCCGAGTTCGCCCACATGAACCCCTCCGGTGACAGTGGCGCACCGGTCGACCCGACCGTGTGTATCGAATTGGTGCCGGCATCACGAGGGGTGACGCCTCCTTTTCGGCAGCTCTCGATGAACGGGGCGCTGGTACCGAAGTAGGTGATGGACAGCTCGGAGGCCATGCGCCACAGGGCGCCGTGGTCGGGCCATGTGGGATTTCCGACGTAGCAGCAGATGGTGGTTCCTGTGAGGAGCCCACCGACCAGGAAGTTCCACATCATCCACCCGGTGGTGGTGAACCAGAAGAACCGGTCACCCGGGCCCAAGTCGCAGTGGAGCGAGACGGCCTTCAGGTGCTCGAGCACGATGCCGCCGTGTCCCTGCACGATGGGCTTGGGCAGTCCGGTCGTGCCCGAGGAATAGAGGATCCAGAGCGGGTGCTCGAATGGCACGGGGGTGGGCTCGAGGGGCGCCGGTTCGGCCACCATCGATTCCCAGGTGAGGCGACGCACCCGGTCGGGCGGCGGGGTGAGCTGGTTGTCCGGATCCGGCTCGGACGGGACCGCCACGGTGGCCACCACCGAGGGCAACGCCTGCTCCAGGGTCTCGATCTTCTGCCGCAACGAGTAGTAGCGGCCGCCGTAGCGGTAGCCCTCGACGGCCACCAGCACGGTCGGCTCGATCTGGGTGAACCGATCGAGCATGCCCTCGGTCCCGAACTCTGGCGCGCAGCTCGACCACACCGCGCCGATCGACGCGGTGGCCAAGAAGGCCACGATGGCGGGGACCGAATTGGTCATCACCGCGGCCACCCGGTCCCCCGGTCCGACCCCCAGGTTGACCAGGGCGTGGGCCACTGCCCCCGCCCTGGCCCGGAGCTCGCCGTAGGTGAGCGAGGATGGCTCTCGTTCCTCGCCCCATTTGATGACGGCGATGTCGTCGTCGGGGTGCTGGAGGAGGCCGTCGACGTAGTTCAGTGCCAGATTGGGGAACCACTCCGCATGCTCGGCGCCGTTGCCCCGGACCAGCACCGGCTCGGCACCATCGGGCGTCCCGACATCGAAGTACCGTCGGATGGCCGCCCAGAATTGCTCGAGCTCATCGATCGACCAACGCCACAGCTCGGCATAGTCGTGGACGTCGATGCCCAGGTCGCTTCGCAGCCATGCCATGAACGCCGAGATCTTGGCCGCCCCGACCCGTTCGGCCGAAGGCTCCCACAGCACGGCTCCTTCGCTGACCACCGGCGAGGTCATCGCACCCCTCCTCGGGCGAGGAGCGGTCGGACAATCACGTTGCGTCGGATCCCGTTGGTCCCTTCTCCCACGATCATGGGAGGAGCATTGCGGAAGGAGCGCCCGGCGTCGAACGCAATGACGTCGAACTCAGTGGAGTACCGGTGCCCGCCGTGGTAGTACTACCTCGACCAAGGAGGACGGATGCGCTCATATGAGTTTCCGGTAGAGGCGGGACACATCATGATGTTCGCCCGTGGAGTGGGGGACCCCAATCCCATCTATGGCGACGCGGCCTATGCGGCGACGACCGAGGTGGGCCAGGTGCTGGCGCCACCCACCTTCGTGCAGTCGAGTGCTCAGTTCGACCCCGACTACTTCCTGCGGCCCCGGATCGGCGAGCCCTGGTTCGGCTCGGGCAAAGAACCGACGGGCGTCCAGCGTGCTCCGGGCAGTGGGGGAGGCGGGACGGGCCTCCACGCCGAGCAGCACTTCGAGTACCACCGCCCCCTCGGCCCCGGTGAGGTGCTGACCGCCACCACCCGGGACGGGGAGACCTGGACCAAGGAAGGCCGACGAGGGGGGACCATGACCTTCAGCGAGCACATCATTGAGTACCGGAATGCCGCCGGCGAATTGGTGGTCACGGCCAGGGGCGTCGGCGTGCGCACCTCGAAGACGGTGGAGGACAGCTGAAGTGGCGCTCCGTCGAAGTGAGCTCGAGGTGGGATCGGTCCACGAGCAGGTGGTGGTGGAGAACCTGACCCGAACCCAGATCGTCCAGTACGCGGGGGCTTCGGGCGACTACAACCCGCTCCACTCCGACGAGGTGTTCGCCACCAAGGTGGCGGGGTACCCGTCGGTGTTCGCCCACGGCATGCTGACCATGGGCCTGACGGGCCGCATGGTGACCGACTACGTGGGCGACGGCCGGCTGGTCCGTTTCGGTGGCCGCTTCCGCGCCCAGGTGTGGCCGGGGGACGATCTCACGTCGAGGGCCGAGATTGCCGAGCTGACCGAGAGCGATGGCGACTCGCTGGTCGAGCTGGTGATCACCACCGTGAACCAGGACGGAACCGCGGTGTTCACGGGCACGGCCACAGCGCGCATCGATCCCTGAATTACCGACGAGGCCGGCTAGGGCCTCGGATGAGCGATGGGCTCTTGGGCCGGTCGGTCAGTCGCAGCAGGAGTCGCGCCATCCACACCCGGTGCAGCGATAGTGGGCGTGTTCGGGCCGCAGCTCGGCGCCGCACTGAGGGCACTCGGCGAACGTGCCCAACGGCGCACGCGGGTTCGCGGCCGGCGGTTTGGGAGGACTGGGCACGGAGCCCGAATCTAGCCAGAGGTGGGGGCCATGGGAACGACCCCCGGTGCCGTGGCTCGTGTGGCCCGTTCAGGGCCGCCCTATGGTCTACGAACAGGGGTCCCGGGGTCCACCACCAGGTGTTCCGGCGATCACCAGAGGAGGAGTCGACATGCAGGGTTACGTGCTCTCGGTTGCACACACCATTCCCTCGCCGCCCGAGCCCATATTCGCGGTGCTGGCCGACGCGGCCAAGCACACGTTGATCGATGGCTCGGGCATGCTGCAGGGGGCCAAGGAGTCAGAGCCCGAGCGACTGACGCTCGGATCCAAGTTCGGCATGGGAATGAAGCTCGGGGTCCGGTACTCGACTGTGAACAAGGTGGTGGAGTTCGACGAGAACCGCCTGATCGCGTGGCAGACCGGTCCAGAGGGATTTGCCGGCCGGCTCATGGGGGGAAGGATCTGGCGCTACGAGCTCGAGCCCGGAGCCGACGGCACGCTGGTCCGCGAGAGCTGGGACATCACCCCCGACCCGATGCGTGTCTTGTTGAAGCTCGGCGACATCTATTCGAACAAGACGAAGCGGGACATGGAACGAACTCTCGAACGGCTGGCCCAGCTGATGGTCGAGCAGGGAACGAGCACGTAAGGATCAGCGCCCATCCGGCTCTCGCCGTCACCATAAGTGGCCGCAGCTCAATTGGTTTCTGTGGGGCCCGCAGCGGGTACCAGTTCGGACAGCACCCGAGCCGGCGCATTCGAGGAACCTCCCGCTCCTGAAGCACCTGACCCGAGGTCGACACGGTTAAGGGGGCACCATGGTCCGTCATCGTCAGCTCAAGGCGCAGGTCGAAAGCCTTCTGGCCGGGTTGGGCGATTCTCCCGCCACGGTCGCTGCGTCATTGTGCCAGGAGGGGGTCTGGGGTATACCCAACAACCCACGCTGCTGTGCGGTGTCGTCGTACCTGGGAGCAGTGTTGGGAGCAGACCCGCGCGTGCGGTCCCTCACCACCGGGCAGAGCCTGGTCAAGATCATCGTCGACGGCGCCCTCCAGTTCCTTCCTCCGGCAGTGGCACGCGTCCGGCTACCGCCACCGGTACGGCAGTTCATCGATGGCTTCGACCGGGGCGTGTACCCGATGCTGGTTCGGGTCCCCGTCGTGGAGGCGCAGGTCAGCTCGGAATCCACCAGCGGGTAGCTTTCCGCCTTCCCGTTGCGGGCCCGTCCCGTTTTGGGCGCTACACGGGCTCGGGTGCCGGCAACGGAGGGTCGATCGGATCGGGCTCAGGTGGTGGTGGAACGGGCGGCTCCACCGGGAAGGGGTCCGGTGGGAGTGGGGACGGTGACGGGGGCACCGGATCGGGAATCGATGTCCGGACGTCTGGTCGGCGGTTCTCGGGCAGATCAGAAGGGCGCGTCAGATCGACAGGGTTCGTCGGCCGTGGCATAAAACCTCCCTCATAGGGGGTGCGGTGGATCCAGGATCGGTAGGGCCCCACCGGGCATCTTGGGCACCTACCCAGGATCGTCCCGGGTAAACGAGTGCCAGCCAGTGGCCCGGGCCCGAGGTCTCGTTTGGGCCATAGGCTTGCTCCGTGGTGAACTCCGTCCAGTCGCCCGGTGGTGGCCAAGCGCCCGACCCCCACGAGCGGCCAGCCCGGAACGAATTCGAGACGCTGGTTGCCGCCGAGCAGGCCGGTCGGGCGGTGGGCGAGTCGGTGGCGCGCTGGTGGTATGAGCTCGGTGCCGCTGCCGACACCATTCTGACCCGCAATTCTCTGGATGAGCTGTTCCAGCACGCCTTGGTCACCATGCGTGAGGCATTGGGCACGGACGCCGTCTCGGTGTTGCTGGCCAACGACGACGAGGATGAGCTCGTCGCCCGGGTTTCGGTGGGACTCGATGAAGCGGTCTCCTTGGACCTTCGGATCCGCGCCGGTGAAGGCATGGCCGGTCGAGTGCTGGCCAGTCGGGAGCCCATGGTGGTAAGCGATCTGTCCACCGTCCAGCTGGTCTCACCCCTCTTGCGGGAAAGCGGCATGCGGTCGGTGGTGGCTGTGCCCATCCTCTTGGATGATCGAGTGCTGGGTGTGCTGCACGCCGGGAGCCACCGGGTGGACCAATTCACCGCCATGGATGCCCGGATGCTCGAGCACGTGGCCGACCGCATGGCCGGTGCGCTGAGCCGAGTCCGGCTCTTCGAGACGGAACGCATCGCCCGTCTCCGGGCAGAGCAGGTTGCCGATCGCCTGGGTCGGTTGCAGAACATCACCTCGTTGCTGGCCGGGGCCTCCTCCCCGGCGGAAGTGGTCACTGTTCTCGCTGGAGCCATGAGCTCCAAAGGACCGATGGGCGAGGTTGAACGGGCGGACGTCTGGCTGGTGCACGATGACCCGGCGCGTTTGGTTCGCACGACGGAGGAGCCGTTGGGGAGCGGGGAATTCGACGAGATCGCCATGGACAGCGACCTGCCCGTTGCCGTTGTGGCCCGAACGAACGAGCCGGCCTATGTGTCTTCGGCCAAAGACGGAGAGACGGATTTCGCCGCCTGGTCGGCCCGGCGCGTGGCCCAGACGGCGTTTGCCGTGCTACCCCTTTCGATCAAAGAGGAGTGCGTCGGCGTCTTGGCGCTCAGCTACCCGGGTGCCCATCGTTTTGACCTCGAAGAGCGTGAATTCCTCGCCACGGTGGTCGACCAGGCGTCCCAGGCCATCGATAAGGCTCGCATCTACGAAGAGTTGGAGAAGCTGGCCACCATCAGCGCCTTTCTGGCCCGGGCGGCCAAGGTGATGGCCGAGGCCCCCGACTTCCAGGAGGCCCTCGATCGTTTGGCCACCCTGGCATTGGCGGCACTTGGGGATCTCTGCCTCATTGACGTGCTCTCTGACGATGGCGGCCTGGAGCGCATGGTGGCCCGGCATCGCGATCCGACTCGGCAGCATCTGGCCGACGAACTGCGAAACAAGTACCCGCCCGACACCCAGGGAAGGCATCCGGCCGCCGGGGTGGTCCACACGGGCAGGCCCAGCTGGTCCGGTCAGATGAGCGATGACTTCTTGCGGGCCACCACCCACGACGAACAGCACTTCTTGCTCACCAAAGCCTTGGGCTTCCGCTCATATTTGACTGTGCCTTTGGCCGCCGACGGAGACGTGATCGGAAGCATCACCTTCGTGTCGGGTACTCGGAGCTTCGGTGTTCAGGATGTGGCCTTTGCCCAGGAGCTGGCCCAACAAGTGGCCGCAGTGGTGGCCAACGCGCAACGCTTCGAGCTGGCCGATCACACGGCCCATGTCCTCCAAGAGAGCCTGCTCCCGCACGGACGAGCCGAGGTACCCGGCGTCCGAACGGCAACCCGATACCTACCCAGTACTCGTGGGCTCGATGTGGGTGGCGACTTCTACGACCTGGTTGTCCTGCCGAGCCAACGCCTCGGGTTCATGATTGGTGATGTCGCCGGTCATGACCGGTCGGCTGCGGCCATGATGGGCCAGCTGCGGAGCGCGGCGAGGGCTCTGGCCGGTCAGGTCCGCACACCCGGAGAGCTGGTTGCCGCACTGAGATGGAGTTGGGACCTGCTCGGCTTCGAGCGAATGGCCACCGGCCTGTTCGGTGAGCTCGATCCGAGCACCGGCGAATTGCTCCTGGCTTCGGCCGGCCACCATCCTCCGCTCATGGCCGAAGCCGGAGGGGCCCGGTACCTGCCCGTGAGGCCGGGCACACCGTTCGGTGCGCCCGAGACCGAGGCCACCCAGTGGCGCGGCCACCTCCGACCCGGGCAGGTCCTCCTCCTCTACACGGATGGGGTCATCGATGACCGAGGGGTCGGGGCGGAGGTGAGCATGGATCGTCTCGCCCGAGCCGTCGCCGACGGGGAGGTGCAGCCCCAGGAGGTCTGTCAGCGGGTCATCGACGCGCTCACCATGGAGCGGGTCGATGACGTAGCCCTCCTTGCTCTGGCCGTGGACCCAGTACCCCACTCCTGACGCTGCCCCGCAGGGCTAGCTTGGTGGCGTGCCCGCCTACCGGATCGGACAGGCCGCGGAGTTGCTCGGGGTCAGCACGGACACGATGCGGCGATGGGCGGATGCCGGGCGGGTGAAGACCGTTCCATCGGAGGGAAACCGTCGGGCCGTCGACGGGGCCGATCTGGCCCGTCTGGCCGTGGAGGTGGCCGGGACACGGGACCCTGCGGCCATCGGCGGACAGTCCGCCCGCAATCGATTTCCCGGGATCATCACCAAGGTGGTGGCCGACACCGTGGCCGCGCAGGTCGATATCCAAGCCGGTCCCCACCGGTTTGTGGCCCTGGTGACGAGGGAAGCCGTCGACGAACTGGGTCTGGCTCCCGGGATGCTGGCCGAGGCTGTGGTCAAGGCAACCAATGTGGGAATCGAGCTGGCCGTCGACGGGTGACGAGCCAACGGCCGAGCTCACCCCTGATCCGCAGTGAGTCGATCCTTGGCCCAGAGCGTCACAGCTTCCGACGGGATGTCGACACCACAGCGCGTTCCTGGAGCGAACATGGTCGAGCGTGATGCTCGAGCGCGAAGCTCCGGTCCGGCCTGATCGAAACGGACGACGTACTCGACAACCGCGCCGAGGATGGCCGCGTCGGTGACGGTGGCGGGGTAGGACCCGACGTCGGACAGCCGTACCTCCTCGGGGCGGACGCACCAGAGGACCTCGGTTCCCGACGCCAGTACGCCGCTGTCCAAGGCGAGATCGACTCCGCCGGCCCGGACCACCCCGTGTGACTCGACGCGACCCGGGTGCACGTTTTGGATGCCAACCAGCCGGGCGACCTCGGCGCTGGCCGGATGGGTCATGACGTCTACGCACTTGCCGGCGTGTAGGACCTGTCCGTGTCCGAGCACGATGACCTCTTCGGCCAGAAGGGCTGCTTCTTCGGGGTCATGGGTCACCAGCACGGTGGACAGGCCTGCTTCGCGCTGCAGCCGGCGCAGGTCGAAGCGGAGGGCTTCGCGGACGGGCGCATCCAGTGCGGAGAAGGGCTCGTCGAGCAACAAGACTTCGGGCCGACGGCACAGCGCCTGGACCAGGGCGACCCGCTGGCGTTGGCCGCCCGAGAGCTGGTGCGGGAGGCGGTCTTCCAGACCGCCGATGCCCAGTCGATCGAGCCAGTACGAGGCCAGCGCCTCGTCGGCGTCCCTGCCGAACAGGACCTGTTGGCGGACGGTCAGGTGAGGGAAGAGCGGTGAGCCCTGGGGGACATACCCGATGCCCCGCTCCTCGGGGGGAGTGTCCTGTACGGCACGCGCCCCGTAGCTCACCGGCCCAGGCCGGGCGCCGCGGAGTCCGGCCAGGCACTGCAAGGTGATGGTCTTGCCCGAGCCGGATGCGCCCAGAATGGCCAGGCAGGCGCTGTCGGCGACGTGGGCCAAACGGAGGTGGAAGGCACCCAGGCGAACGTCGAGATCGAAGCCGACCGGCGCGGGGCGGCCGACCGTGGGCGGCTCGGGGGCACAGAGGGGAACGGCACCCCGGTGCCGGCGGAACGGGTGCAGTCGGGCGCCGAGGGCAGCGATGATCGCTACCACCACGGCCACGCCCAAGGCCAGGGCAGTGGGTGCCTCGGTGGTGGTGATCCCAGCACCGCTGAACTGGTTGTAGGTGAACACGGTCAGCGCGCTCGGGTGGTACGCCAGGATGACGATGGCCCCGTACTCGCCAAAGGCCCGCAGCCAACCGAGGACGAGCCCGGCTCGGACCCCGGGACCGGCCAACGGGAGGCTCACCCGCCAGAAGCGTGACGCCTCCCGATGGCCGAGCGTGGTGGCCAGGTCGGCTAGCTCGGGATCGATGGTGGCAAACCCGGCGCGGGCGGCCACGATCACGAACGGGGCACTGACGAAGGTCTGAGCCAGGACGATCCCGATCATCGAGTCGGTGAGGTGGCCGCCGAACGCCGTCCCGATCGTGGTGTACGGCCCGATGACGTATATGAGGAGCACGCCGCTGATCAGGGGAGGTAGGGCCAGGGGCAGCTGCACCAGCAAGCCGACGATGGAGGCCAGCCGGCCGTGGGACCGGGCCAGGACGTAGGCCAGGGGGATGCCAAACACGGCGACGATGGCCATCGAGATGCTCGCCGTGGCTACCGAGACGTAGAGGGCGGACAAGAGCCCGGGGGTCGAGAACCCGGGGTTGGCCGATCCGCCGATGCGTGCGCCGAATGCGGCGATGGGCACGACCAGGTAGAGCACCAGGAGGGCACCCAGCCAGGGCAGCGGGCTCCGGAGGGTCGAGAGGCTCACCCGGAGGTACTGGTCGGACGGAGGGAGACAGGAACCTTGCCCTTCGACCCATGCACCGTGGGCGGTTTGACCAGCTTGAACCCCTGAGCGGCGAGAGCGGTCCGCCCCTGCTTGCCCACCAGGTAGGAAACGAAGGCAATGGCCGCGGCCCGGTCAGGAGCGCGGTTGAGCACGGTCACCGTGTAGGTCGCGGCCAATTTGATCGGGCCCAACGAGATCGTCGGGATGCCGGCCGCCTTGGCCTCGGCCAAGTAGAAGAAGCCGGCATCGAGCTGGCCGGCCTGGAGCCGCCCGACCAGGGTCTCCTCAGGGAACTCCCCGGTATTGGTGGTGGCCAGCTGAGCCAACGCGGGCAGCTTGTAGCGCGTGGCCGCCTGATCCAGTGCGGTGACGGCGAGTTTGCCCTTGGGGTCGGTCGCCGGGTCGGTCCGACCCAACAGGAACCCCGGCTCGACGACCACGTCGGGCCAAGGCTTGGTTTTCAGATCATGGGCGAATTTGCTGTTCGGGTTGTAGCCGATGACCAACGGGGCGGTAGCGAAGGTGATGTACCAGGAGACCCAGTTCCCGTTGGCCCTGCCCTGCAGTTTTTCGTTCACAGCGGGACTGGCGCTGATGAACACGTCGCCCTTTTGCACCCCGTCTTTGATCTGGGTGGCGAGCGCATCGGAGCCGGCTGAGAACCCGGTGAACGTATAGCCGCTCGCGCCGTTGAACCGAGGGCCGATGACCTGTTCCATGGTCTGCACCAGGGACCCGGCGTACAGCACGTTCACCGGCCCGGCCGGCCGAGTGGTCGATGCCGTCGAGCTGCCGGCGAAGGCCGGCGCCGCGATGAGCAGGCACACGGCCACGACGATTGGGTACGCGGGGCGAAGCCAGCGGGCTCGCCTGGGGAGCCTGACCCTCCCGTTCGGCGTCACGGCCCGAATCCTACCAAGCGTTTGCGGCAAAAAGGATCCTATTGACTCGAATCTGCACCGCCTGTTCCCTATAAGTGGCGCATTTGTCCTGAGGAGATACTTGGCGGCGGGTGACGTTCCGCTTTGTCGCCAGGTCGGACAGGCGCTGTACGGCATTCCCCCGCTCCTCGTCTGCCAGCTCCAACCAACACCGACGCTCGAATTGGTGGTCTGTCCAGGAGCCGACCGTGTCTATATCGTGGATGGCCCACCAGCCGCGGTGTATCCAGGCAGGACCAAACGGTTTGGACGGCTGGTTCGAGGACGAGGAGGTCAGGCCATCGGCCGAAACAGCAGCGATGCGGGCGGGACGGCGGGTCCAAGGATGGGCGTGCCGATTGCCGGCTTGGTGCTCACCGGTGGTGCCAGCCGGCGGATGGGGCGGGACAAGGCGTCCATCGTCCTGGGAGACGGGCGGACGTGCGCCCAGACGGTGGCGTCCCGATTGGCCGAGGTGGCCGATCCCGTGCTCGAGGTCGGACCCGGCACCTCGGGGCTCACCGCCGTCCCTGACGAGCGTCCCGGTGCCGGCCCCCTTGCTGCGCTGGCCACAGGCTGGGCGGCACTGGCTGCCCGGGGCCATTGCGGGCCTGTGCTCGTCCTGGCCTGCGACCTTCCTGCAATTTCGGTGCCGTTGCTCGAACTGTTGGCCCGAGCGCCGGGGGAGGGCACCGTCGTGCCCGTGGTCGGCGGCCGCCCCCAACCGCTATGCGCACGCTTCGGTGCGGCTTCCCTTGACCAATGCCGGACGCTGGTCGACGAGGGCCGGCGCTCGCTCATGGCGCTGCTCGACACCACCCCGGTGACATGGCTCGGACCCGACGTGTGGTCCGAGATCGTCGACCAACGGTGCTTCGCCGACGTCGACACCCCGGCGGACCTGGCCCGGCTCATGGTGCACGCCGGTTCGGCTGCTGTCGATCCAGGAGAAGGCGATCGGTGACCGGCCACCCCGAATTCCCGCACCTCGACGAGCACGGCCGCGCCTGGATGATCGACATCACCGGCAAGGAGCCGACGGCTCGTCGGGCTGTTGCCCGCGCCACCGTTCGCACGACGTTGGACGTGTGCGAGGCACTGGCGATGCGGCCGGGCGATCTCGATCCAATACAGGCGGCTCGGGTGGCCGGGATCCAGGCCGCCAAGCAGACGTCTGTGCTGCTTCCCCTGTGCCATCCGATCCGACTCACGGACGTGCAGGTTGCAGTGGTTCCGGGCGAGAGAAGGGTCGACATCTCGGCCATGACCGAGGTGGTGGATCGAACCGGAGTCGAGATGGAGGCCCTCACCGCATGCACGGTGGCCGGTCTGAGCATTGTCTGTGCGCTCAGCCCAGGGGACCCGGCGGCGTACCTCGACGAGGTGGCCCTGTGGTTGAAGGTGGGGGGTCGCTCGGGTCGGTGGGAGCGCTCGGCTGACGGATCGAGCCTGCCGGCGTCGGATCGGTAGTCAGTGGGGAGAACCGCCGGTCAGGAGCTCGAGCGCGTGAGGAAGGACGTCGATCACCGCTTCGAGGCACTCAACCGCCCCGGCCACAGATCCCGGCAGGTTGACCACGATGCATTGGCCCACGGTTCCCGCCGATCCTCGGGTAAGGCGGCCGAGCGGATTGACCGCCCGCATGGCTTCGGCCAAGCCCGGGGCCTGTCGCTCGAGGACCGCTTGGGTCCCCTC
>JAUTXB010000172.1 GCA_030838245.1 Acidimicrobiaceae bacterium | reverse complement strand
CGCAGCCCCGCCGGCCATGTGCCCCCAGGTGAGCCCGCCCGGGAGTCGCCCGATGCCCAGCCGCACCACGACCAGGCAGGCCAGCGTGATCCCGACCATCTTGCCCACCAGCCGGGCCAGGACGATCCCCACGAACACACCGGTGGCCCCGGGATGGGCGAGCATGGTCGACTCGATGGTCACCCCGGCATTGGCCAGCGCGAACAACGGCAGGACCACAAAAGCGGACACCGGTGCCAGCGTCGACTCCACCCGTTCGGCCGGGTTATGCAGTACTGCCGGCATACCGGAGGGGCCGGGCCGTACTGCCACCATTCCGGAGGGAATGAGTACGCCCACGACGACCCCGGCCAATGCCGGTTCCACCCCCGCCTCGGCCATGAGTGCCCACAGGACCACGCCCCCGGCCAGATACGGCCAGACCACCCCCGTCCATCGGCGTCGAGCCACCACGAGTAGGACGACGACGAGCACGGCTCCGACCAGCGGCCAGACATCCAGCTTGCTCGAGTAGAACGCGGCCAGGACCACCACCGATCCGATGTCGTCGGCCACGGCCAGGGTCAACAAGAAGAGTCGGAGCCCACCGGGTATGCGCCGTCCGAGTAGGGCCAGCGCGCCCAGGGCGAAGGCGATATCGGTGGCCATGGGTATGCCCCAGCCGCGGCTCCCGGGCGGACTGTGGTTGACGGCGACGTAGACCACGGCGGCACCGACCATCCCTCCCAGTGCACCGACCACGGGCACGACCGCGGTCCGTCGGTCGGCCAGGTCACCGGCCCGTCGCTCCCGGGCGATCTCGAGCCCGACGACCAAGAAGAAGATGGTCATGATCCCGCCGTTCACCCAGCCCTGCACGGTGGTCAGGCCGGAGAAGTCCCCGCTTCCCACACGGGCGCTGTGCTCCCATACCTGGTTGTAGGTGGCTTGCACGGGGCTGTTGGCCCACACCAGCGCAGCCACCCCGGCCAGTGTCAGCATCACGCCCCCGGCGACCTCGGAGCCGAGCACCCGGCGGAGTGTGGAGTCGGTGTCGTCGGGCAGCATGGCTTGGTCGGAACTGGTCACGACCCTGGAGCCCGACGGGTTCGGCGACCGACCCGCCGGCAGCGCACCGGACCAGCCAGCCGACTACGAGCGCAGGACAGCTTGGGTCTGAGTGATGGCAGCAACCAGTCCTCCGTCATCGTCGGTGATGGTGGTCTGGACCACGATGAAGCGCCCGCCAACATGGAGGGGCCGGGCGACGGCCGTCGCCGTGCCCCGGTCGACGCCACGGATGAAATTCGTCTTCGACTCGATGGTCACCGTCGATGCGCCGTCGGGAAGGTTGACGAAGGCGCACGCCGCACCCACTGTGTCGCCGAGGGTCATCAGTGCACCGCCGTGCAGGCGTCCGTTGGCAGTGCATCGATCCTCGGCCCAGGAGAGCCGACCCTCGACCTCGTCGGCTGTGGCCGAAACGAGCTCCACGCCGCAGTACCGGGCAAAGGGCATGGCGTCGAGCAACACCGACAGCTCGGTCGCGGGCATCGGCGTGTTCGTCCGAGCTAAGACACGCCGCCGTCACGCCGGGTCGTCACGACGCGGCTGCATCGCCTGCACCAGGCCGCGGTCGCCGAGTTGTCCCCGGGATGGACCAGACCCCCGCACAGCCCGCAGCGGTGGATCGTCGGCGACGTGGCATCGGAGTTGTCCATGGCGTTCGCATCATGGCACACCGAACCGGCGTCGGACACGTTGGCCGGGCCGTCCCGGGGCGCATGGACCTTCGCCCCAATGGGTACAAGGGGTCGAGAGCCCAGCGCCCATGGATCGGAGAACCTCATGCCCACTACCAGCCGACAACAAGCACCCTGGTTCGGAGCCGGTGCCGCCGTCCTCCTCGTCGTGGCCCTGATCGTCAAGCGAATGAAGCAGTCGCGTGCGGGCAGCTCCGAGGCGATCACCAACGCGGCCGAACAGGTCAAAGGCGCAGGAGGGCACGCGTTGGGCAAGGCAGCCAGCACCGCTCGCGATCTCATGAGCGACGCGGCCGAACTGGTGGGCGACCGCCATCTCGACGAGACCCTGGACCGTCTCCAATCGGCGCTCGACGAGGCCAGATCGGCCGCCACCACGGCTCTGCGCAAGGCACCCCTCCACCGCCGGTGACCGGCGGGGACAGCGCCGCGGCCACGGTCGTATCTGGCGTCCGGCCTGTGGGCTCCAAGTCAGCCCTTGTCCTGGTCAGGACGAGAAAAGTCCTGCCCCGGAGCGCAGGTGGCGGGAACCGCGCTCACGGGGCAGAACAGACTTAAACATTACCCCGGGGGAGCGACGCTTCGTACGCGGCCAGCCCTCGATCGGGCCGATCGCGGGCCACTCGCCCGGGGTCGGGCGCTACTTCGCCTTCTTGGTGACCAGCTTCGGAGCCGGAGCCTTACCGTTTACGACCTTCTTGAACGAGGCGCCGGCCGCCACCCGAGGCGCCTTCGACGCCTTCACCTTGATGGCCTCACCCGTCTGTGGGTTGCGGCCGGTGCGGGCCTTGCGTTCCACCCGGTCGAACGAGACGAAGCCGGTGATGAGGACCTTTTCACCCTTCTTTACGGTCGCGGTGACTACATCCTCGGTGCCGTTCAGCACGGTGCCAACGGACCTGGCGTCGACGCCCGTATGGGCCGAGACGGCGGCAATCAGTTCAGACTTATTCACGGGGTGAGACTCTCCTTGAGGTGATGGGATGACAGACGGCCGTTGTTGCCGCCCCCCCATTGTGGCCTCCCCAGCCGGCGAACCGGGGGATTTGCACCCCAATGGCTACGAGGCGGCGGTGATGAGGTCGTTCAGCACGTAGGCCAAAAGGTCTTTTCCGTGGTCCGAAGCAACAGCCACGTCGTCGGTGGTCACCGTGATGCCGTTGAGTGACTGCATGCGCAGGACGTCACCGTCGGCTCGCGTGTTGGGGAAGATCCCCGAGAAGGAAACGCCGAGATCTTCGAGGTGGCCGGCCACCTGCGCCGTGGCCGGAGTAACGAGGGGCAAGTCGAGATAGATGACGGCAACCCCTTGGTCGAACAAGCGACGACGGATGGCACCCACCGTGGCCAGCAGGTCGGCTCCGGGCTCGGCCACGGTGAGCACGGCCAGGTTGTGGTCGGCATGGACGGCGGTGTGGACATGCGAGTGCGAGGACAGGCGAAGGTGGGAGGACGGTTGGGCCAACCGGCCGCGCAGGCCGCAGAGCTGGATGATCTGGTGCACGGCGTCCCGATGCCGATCAGGTACGTAGACCGGCCGGGTGTGTCCCGGGTTCATCTTCAGATAGAACAACACGGCGGACTGGCGACCGACGGGTACGGCCGAGACGGCGTCGTTGGCAACCGATGCAGGGATCCATCCCAGCAGGAACCCGGTCTCGTGCGCCCCGAGCTGGACGTTGGCCAGTTCGCTGTACGGGTGGGCCGCGGTGGCCTCGCTGTACATGCCCGCCATCCCATGGCTTCCGCCCCACTGGGCCAGAGCCCGCTTGACCTCGGTGAAGAGATGGTGCCCCCGGGCCGCGGGCACGGTGATGGCTTGGCCGGCGTGGCCGACGAGGTCCCGATGGGTGAGACGGCTGAGCCCGGCGTGGCACAGGAGGGTCCCGTCGGCGTCCTCGGCGACACAGGAGATGAAGCGGCCGTCGGCAATTCGGCGCCCGACCTCGGTGGCGTCGTAGCACCACGCCGCGTCATAGGTCTCGCCGTAGGCGACCCGTATGGCCTCGCTCAGGAGGCCGCCCTCGTCGGGAGCGAGAAATCTGATCCCCACCGCACCGAGGTCGCTCATGGTGCGAACCCACGCGGCCGGGTGTTGGTCACGTCGCCGAGTGTAGGCCCCGGCCTGTGGGCAGGTGGCGACTCTGCGTCGACCAGACGGAGAACATGAGGACTCCGTGTGCGGACGACACCGGGCCCGCGCCCGATCGGCGCCCAGATGCCCGTACTCTCGATCCATGGCTTCCCGCGCGCCATCGAGCCAGCTCCGAGGGCCCCGAACGGCCAGCCCGGCTTGGACCGCGGTGGAGCTGGTGACGGGAACGGGCCTCTTGGTCCTGGCCGCCATGGCCGGCCTGTTCTTCGTTGGCCGTCCCGGGCCCAACCGCATCGATGCCTGGGGGTACCAGCTCCTTCCGGCCGACCACGCGGCACGGTGGGCCAACGACCTGGTCCAGGTGGGCTCCCTCTCGGGGGTGTTGATCGGCATCGTCGTGCTCGTCGTCGTAGGCCTGGCGCGCGATTGGGTACGGGCCGTGGTCTGCGCCGTCGCCCCGGTCGGCGCCGTGCTCATTGTCGACCAGGTGGCGAAGCCACTCATCAACCGGCACCTCGACGGCGTGGCCGGCTCCTACCCCTCCGGGACGGTGACAGCAGTAGCCGCCTTGGCTGCCGGAGCCGTGCTGGTGGCGCCGCGAATAGCCAGAATGGCGACGGCCCTGCTGGCCGCGGCGCTCGTGGTCGGCATCGGTGCCGCCGTGGTTGCCCTGCGCTGGCACTACCCCACCGACGCCCTCGGCGGGGCCTGCGTGGGCGTAGGCGCCGTCTTCTTCCTCGACGCGCTGGCCCACCTGCCCTGGGTCATCGGCACCCGGTTGGGATGGCCACGCCGAAACCACGTCGGCGAGCGACCATCGGCGGGCTGGACGTAGCCGACGGCTGGGGTCAGGCGTCGGTCAGCGCCATCCACAGCGCCCGGTACGACGGGTAGGTCAGCTCGGCGGTGACGTAGCCGGCCCGCTCCAGTTCGGCGTGGAAGCGAGGCAGGTTGCGCCAGGGGATCCCCATATCGACGTGATGGGCCAGGTGCCATCCCGTGTTGTAGGGAACCAGCCAGAAACGGGCGACCCACGACTGGCGAACGGCGTGGGTCGTCACCCTTCGATCGGCGCCTGCCTCCATGCCCCCGTGCTCGGCTATGGCCCGCAACCGGTTGAGCACCCGCCACTGGGTCATCCAGGGCAGCCACCACAGCAGGGGGTAGATCCACCATCGCCCCGTCGCCGCCCAGGCGGCCGCCCACAGCAGCAATTGCACGCCCAAGATCGACAGGCCCACCCGACGAAATGCGGGCGCACGCACCGACAGGACCAGCGGCTTGAAGTTCTTCCAGCCGGAGATGCCCACCGCGTCCCGGATCAGCCGTCGACGAAGGTCTCGACGCGTGCATGGATAACCCCCGTAAAAGGAGACGTCCGGCTCCTCGGGGCCGAACTCCTGGCGGTGATGGGCGATATGTCCCCGCCGGTAGAGTCCGATCGGCGTGAAGGCCGGATAGGCGATCAGCCATGTGCCCACGAAGTCGTTCACCGCCTTGTTGGTGAAGAGCAACTTGTGGGCGGCCTCATGCATGAGAATGGCGAATCGGACATAGAGCGGGCCCATCACGATGAAGGCCACGACGTACAGGGCGATGCTGTCGACCCACACGGCCAGGG
>JAUTXB010000132.1 GCA_030838245.1 Acidimicrobiaceae bacterium | reverse complement strand
CACCGGAGCCCCTTCCAGGAACGATCCGGCCACCAGCTCCGCCACCTCGGAGCGGGCCAGTACCCGACGCTGGTCATCGACCAGCCCCACCAAGGTCAGGGCCACCATCCCGTGGGCCACGCCCAGGAGCTCCAGGATGCGCAGGTGCTCCTCGGACTGGGGCTTCCAACCTTCGGTGGCCGCGACCACGAACAGACAGGCGTCGACCGAGCCCACGCCGGCCAGCATGTTCTTGATGAATCGGACGTGGCCGGGCACGTCGACGAAGGCGACCTCCCGGCCAGAAGGCAGCACGGTCCAAGCGAAGCCGAGGTCGATCGTCAGCCCCCGGGCCTTCTCCTCGGAGAAACGATCGGGGTCCATGCCCGTCAGGGCTTGGACGAGCGTCGACTTGCCGTGGTCGACGTGTCCGGCAGTGGCGATGACGTGCACCTGACCGCTCCCCTACGGCTCGTGCCGAGCCGCCAGGATCGCCGAGGCGAGGGCACCGTCGTCGTCCGGGTCGACGGAACGGACGTCACAGATGGTCCGGCCGCTCTCGACGCGGGCGATGACGGGAGGGCCGCCGGCTCGAAGGGCGCGGGCGAAGTCGCCGGTCAGCGAGACGCCCACCGAGGGGATCTCCAGCCCGGGCAACGAGCCGCCCCCCGCTACCGACGCGCAGGCGACAACCTCCGAGTCGCTGGCCACGGCGATGGCCGAGGCTCGGGCCCGGAGCTCGGCCACGGAGGCGGTGGCCATCCTCCAAAAAGGGATCGATCCGCCGTCCCGGCGCAGGTAGGCCAGGGCGGTCTCCTGGAGGGCGCCGAGGACCAGCGCGCCGGGCCGGAGGGCGCGGGACAGGGGGTGTCGGGCACAGGCGGCGACCGCGTCGGTGGACCCGGCGATGATGCCGGCCTGTGGTCCCCCGAGCAGCTTGTCGCCGGAGAAGGTGACGATGGTGGCACCGGCTGCGAGCGTCTGGCGGGCGGCGGGCTCGTCGGCCAGCCACGCCGGCGGTCCGCCCCCGATCCACGGGGTGTCGGCGTCGAGGAGCCCGGAGCCAATGTCGACCACGACCGGGACCCCCAACTTGGCCAGCTCGCCGACGGGGACCGACTCGGTGAACCCGACCATCCGGTAGTTCGACTGGTGGACCTTCAGCACCACCGCGACATCGGGGTGCGCATGCAGGGCGGCCTCGTAGTCGGCCAGGCGGGTCCGGTTCGTCGTCCCCACCTCGACCAGCGTCGCACCGGACATGGCCAGCACCTCGGGAATCCGGAACCCGCCCCCGATCTCGACGAGCTCCCCCCGGCTCACGATGACCGTCCGGCCGGCAGCCATGGCCGTCAGGACCAAGAGGACGGCGGCCGCCCCGTTGTTGGTCACCAGGGCATCCGCGGCGCCCGCGGCCCGGGCCAACAGGGCGGCGGCATGGACTCCCCTCGAGCCGCGGCGGCCGGTGCTCAGGTCGAATTCGAGGTTCCAGGCATGGGCATCCTGACGGACCCGAAGCGGTGCCCGGCCCAAGTTGGTGTGGAGCAGGACCCCGGTGGCATTGATGACCGGGCGCAGCAACGACCGGGATACCTCCTCGGCCCGGAGCGGAGCCGAGCCGGGATCGCCGGCGGCGATGGCCGCCCTGGCCACCTCGACCAAGACGGGGTGCGGAAGTCCGCTCTCAGCCAGGGAGCGAGCCAGGGCGTCCACCGATGGCGGTCGACCGCCATCCCCGTCGTTGACCATGGCGCCACGATAATGGTTCGGCAATTCACAGCCCGGTCGTCCCCCTGGGGCCTCGGTCGTGTGCCCCGCCACGGGCCTCAGACCGTCAACGTGTAGCCGGCGGTGAAGTTGAGGGTGACGGCGAAGGTCAGGTACATGAGCCACAAGCCAGTGCCGAGGTGGAAGAAGCCCAGGAAGCGCTCGCCGATAGGGACCCGGAGGCTGGCAAAGAACTCGCTCACGTACACGCACATCAGCCCGATGAACAGCCCGGCGACCGGGTTGTCCTTGTTGTGGAAGAAGCTGATCGTACCCAGCAGGGAGATGAGGAAAAAGGCGACGCACATGAACGCGTTGGGGCGGGCATCGGAGCTGAACGTGCGACCCAACCCCAGGGCGAACCAGTGGACGCCGAACGCGGTGAAAGCCAGCGCGGCCATGTACAGCGCCGGCTCCTTGAACGTGTGGAACCACGTCAAGCCGACGAACAGGTACGTACCGGCCAGGAACTGCATGAACCCGGGCATCCAAATGCCCCAGAGGCCAGTGGTGATATTGACGCTGCGGTCGGCGGCCGGGAAGTCGAAGAGCTCCTCGGGGCCGTAGATGAGGTATCCGGTGCCCAGCCCGAAGAACCCGAGGGCAAGCGGCGGGAAGGCCGAAATCGGGAAACTGACAACCGTCGTAGCCATACCCACGCTGCTCATGGCCTCACCTCGGTATATCTCGCTTAGTTCCTCATCTCCTCATGCCATACCCGGCTCCCGAATGGGGGACTCATCCCGGACCGGACCCAGCGTGCTCAAGCCGTCGGCGCTGGGGCACCACGGTGTACTTGGGGTCGCGGGCAGAGGCCTGGCCGGCCTCGAAGATGCCGAACCGGGTACAGGCCGAGCCGGCCAGGAGCGCCGCTCCGGCAACGGCCGAGACTGCTCGGCTCCTTGCGCCGAACAGGGCGGTGGCCGCCGCTCCCAGAGCGGTGCAGGCCTTGCTGGCCCCCATGAGGTGACCGGCCCGGCCCTGGTGCAACGTCTCTGCCGCCAGGCCCATCGAGGCCTCCATGCGCTGCGCCGCCGCCAGGTCGACCAGTGCGCCGGCCACGGCCATGCGCCGGGCCGGGCCGGCCTGGGACGGCGGCGCGCCGAGCATCCCGAGCCCACCGGCGGCAGCGGCGGCCGAGCCCACGAAGACGAACGGCATCTCGCCGCGACCGCCGTGCCAGGTGGGCGTGGCCGTGTCCGAGAGCAAGACGGCGGTGTAGGAGGCCACGGCCGGGGCCACCACAGCTGCGGCCACGCCCGCCGGCCGGGTAAGCGCCTGCAGTAATCGGATGGCCGGGGTGTCGCGCCATCGGGCCGGCAG